>NZ_JASJFE010000731.1:0-6763 GCF_030067735.1 Microcystis sp. M53598_WE2
GTATTAGCCACAGAAATACGCAGGGTGTCGCGACCGACATTAATCTCGATCGCCCCAGATGGTGTGATAATTTCTCCCGGAATCATAACTGCTAAAAATCTCCTGTTAATGAATGGGATTGTGAACGGTAACTAATTTAGTGCCATCGGGAAAAGTCGCCTCGATCTGCACTTCCGTAATCATTTCCGGGATACCTTCCATTACCTCCTCGCGAGTTAATAAAGTAGTGCCGTAACTCATCAATTCAGCCACGCTACGACCTTCCCTCGCACCCTCGAGGATGGCGGCGCTAATATAGGCGATCGCTTCGGGATAATTTAACTTGATACCGCGATTTTTGCGTCTTTCGGCGAGCAGTGCCGCCGTGAAAATGAGTAATTTATCTTTTTCTTGGGGCGAAAGTTGCATAGATAGGCCTTTTTTCACACAGATGCTAGGGTTATTGTAGTTCTTGGCCGGATAGTTGTAGCGATCGAGTTGTGAAAATTTATAACCAACTACTTAGGGCTTGCTGAATAAATGTGAAATGTAGGCAAAGTAAGGGTTTTGGGGCTTTTCTCGCGAAACAGGTGCAAGATTTTGAGAGAATCGTCGTTCAAAACCTCGCGTCTTCATCGGCCCGCGTCCTGTAGGGGCGAAGCATTCGGGCAATAACCTATCGGTGAAACCGTAGATTTTCTATCCGAATGCTTCGCCCGTACTTTTTCAGCAAGCCCTATTCATTGATTTTTTTGATCCAATGGCAACTTTTACATCAATAGGGTCAAATTCAATGAGTATAATGATTTTGTGCTACAATAGAGGTCTATTAAAAGTAAAAAGAACAATCAATTACCATGAATAGCAAGACAGAAATCACTATTCAAGTTCCTTTAGAAATTGCTAGATATTACGCTAAAATTAAACCCAATGACCGAGCAAACATAGAAAACAAATTAACTGAAACTATTCAATTAGAATTAGAAAAATATCGTCAAAAAGCAGCGGCAAGATTATCACCAATTATGGATCAAGCTAGTGATGAAGCAGAAGCTAAAGGATTAACTACAGATATTTTAGCGTCTATTTTAGAACAAATTGAGAGTTAATCACATTATTAAAAACGGATTAGGTGTAAATCGGCGTTGTTATTCTGATCTGACAACGCCGATAAATCAACGGGGATTCTCAATTTGCTCGGGAAATGTGCGTCGCCAGGGCCGCCGATTGTAGGATGGGGGTAGTGGTGACGGAATCCGTCGCTAGGGTAAAGAGAGGATTGGAAAGGATACCAGCTAGGGAAGTGGCCACTAGGGAGAGGACAATGCCCACCTGTAGGGGACGCATCCCAGTAAGAGTCCAATTGATAACGGGGTAATTTTTCACCGCATCGGACATCTCTTGGGGTTCCTTGACCACCATCATTTTGACCACGCGGATATAGTAGTAAATCGAGGCCACACTGGTGACTAAACCAACGAGGACGAGGGCATAAAGTCCCGCTTGCCAACCGGCCCAGAATAGATAAATCTTACCAAAGAAGCCCGCTAGAGGCGGAATTCCCCCCAAAGAGAGGAGACAGATGCTTAAACAGAGGGTTAGGAGCGGATCTTTCTGGTAGAGTCCCGAATACTCAGCGATCTGATCGGTTCCAGTTCTCAGAGCAAAGAGAATCACACAGGCAAAAGCCCCTAGGTTCATGAACAGGTAAATTAACAGATAGAAAATCATGCTAGAGTAACCCGCGTCAGTACCGGCGGTTAAACCAATCATGACAAAACCCGCCTGACCGATCGAGGAATAGGCTAACATCCGTTTCATGCTAGTTTGGGCCAAGGCGACCACGTTGCCGAGGATCATACTCAAAATTGCTAGAGCGATAAAGATAAACCGCCATTGTTCGCTCACTAGACCGAAAACCGTCACTAAGAGGCGAATTGCTAGGGCAAAACCGGCCGCTTTGGAACCTACCGAGAGGAAAGCCACCACGGGAGTGGGTGAACCTTCGTACACATCAGGAGTCCACTGGTGAAAGGGAACCGCCGAAATTTTGAAGGCGATACCGGCAATCACAAAAACTAATGCGATCGCTAAGGCCAGGGACTGACCACCGTTAACATCGGTTAATTTTTGGGCAATGGCACTTAAACTGGTTTCACCTCCGGATAAACCGTAGAGAAGGGAAACACCATAGAGGAAAATCGCCGAACTAGAAGCTCCAATTAACAGGTATTTTAAGGCGGCCTCGTTCGATCGAGGATCCCGCTTCATGTAACCGGTCATTAGATAGGAGGAAATACTGAGCATTTCTAGGGAGATGAAGATCATCACCAATTCACTAGCGCCAGATAGGAACATTCCCCCGAGGGTTGCGGTGAGCATAATGGCTAAAAATTCCGCTAGGGAGGTTCCCGCTTGTTCCACATAACGGATAGACATCAGCACTGTGGAGGCGGTAGAAAGGGCAATAATCCCCCTAAAGACGATACTGAGATTATCGCCCTCAAAAGCCCCTAAAAAGGCCACTGGTTTCGGATTGTCCCAGGCAAAATAAAGAGCAACCACAGCAGCGAGCAGACCAGCGATCGCAACGTAGGGCAGCCAACTTCTGGCACTTCGTCCCACGATTAAATCGCCGATTAAAATCACCATCAGGGTAATAATCAGGATTCCTTCGGGCCAGATAACGCCGGCGTTTAGCTGACTGGCAACAAGACTAGAAAAATCCATATTGATTGAGGTTAAAGGAATTTGAAGTTAAAAAAGGCTTAATACAAGCTTAGGGCATTTCATCAGTGATTCAGTTATCAGTTATCAGTTATCGGTGATCAGATGTGAGTTTTCAGTTCACCGATAGCCGCTATCGGGTTAAAATTTCTAAAATCCCAGATAAATTTGAGATAATCTTAGCTTTTATGGGTATTGTAGTTGTCTCTTGTCTTTTTTATCCTTCTGTCTCGGAGTCTACTCAGCTAAGGGAAAATCTTTGATTTTTGCAGCAGAGCTAATTTCTGATGGTGACAACTTGTCACCGAGATGTATCCAAGTTAACAGGGAAAAAGTGAAAACTCAGGAAATCATGACATAGACTGGCATCGTTAGTTGTCATTGAAGGATTCTGGTAAAATCAGGCTAGGGAAACCCCCGAAAAATCAGTTGTTTGTGAGCCATCCGCTTGATTTTGTTGTTGAAAAACTTTCTAGTTCGCTCAATCCTTTTCCTTTAGCGATCGCTTGAATGAGTAACGAAACCTATCTCAATCATCCCACTTTCGGTCTATTATACAGAGTGTGTCTATTAGAAGAACATCAGGAATTATTCACCACTCTTTATGCCCAACGTCTTTTTTTTCTGGTGACGGTGGGACCCAAAAAAGTCTCGTTCGATCCGATTAGTCGTTCCGATGCTCGTCTTTTGGTGGAAAACCGGCTGCGGAATTTGCGACGGCGCAGTAATATGCAAGAATTTAACAGTCTCAACCAAACTTATCAACAAACCTTTTCAGTCTAGTTCATGACGATCGCTAGTCGTATCGAGTCAATCCGTCTTACCCTACCCCCCTCCACGCGCCTGATTGCCGTCAGTAAACAGGTATCGAGCGATTATATCCGTCAAGCTTACCGAGCAGGAGTGAGAGATTTTGCCGAAAGTAAGCTACAGGAAGCAATCTCGAAGCAGCAAGAACTAAAAGACCTGCCAGATATTTCTTGGCACTTTATCGGGCATCTACAGGCAAATAAAGCCCGCAAAGTCCTAGAATCTTTTGATTTAATCCATTCCCTCGATAGTTTAAAATTAGCCCAAAGACTCGATCGCCTAGCGGCGGAATTAGAGATTAATCCCCAAGTTTTGCTACAGGTGAAAGTTATCCCCGATCCCGACAAGTTCGGTTGGGACACGGACGAATTACTAGCAGATATTCCCGATTTAGTCAACTGTCAACAGCTAAAAATTCAAGGTTTGATGACAATTCTGCCCCAGGGATTATCCGCCGGGGAAAAGTTAGCCGCCTTTGAAAAAACCAGCGATTTAGCCCAAATAATCGAGAATAGCTCTAGTTTATGCCTGCCTCATCTATCCATGGGGATGTCTAACGATTATCCTCTGGCTATCAAGGCCGGAGCCACTTTGATCCGGGTGGGAACCAGCATCTTTGGCGATCGTATTTACTGAACCATCTCCGTAAATTTACAGAAAAAACTCCTAGTAATTTTAATAATCGGTGACAATATATCTTAAGATTACAGCGTCTGGTCTAGAAACCGGTGGTTAGAAATGAGGAATTGACTTTTTCCCAATCCCTGAAAACTATCCCCTGATAACTGATAACTGAAAAGAGGGAACTAACCGCTGCCTCCAGACGACTAGAATGACGAACCCTGAACAAAATAGTTCTCCTGTACCAAGTGAGAACAAAAGTTGTTAAAGGCCACTAAAATAACCCCGACTCTAGCCAAGACCACCTAAAAAATCTTTTGAAGGACACTTAGACTGTGAACAACATTTTTACCAAACTCAAAGATTTTGTCGGCATCTCCGAACAACCAGAAGACGAAGACGAAACCGACTACGAAGAAATGAACTGGGAAAAGTCTTCCCCCCAAGATAGGGATCAAAACGAAGAAGAAGATCCCCTCAATCGTCGTCAACGCGAACCTTTAAATCTCAGTACAGCCACATCTATGGGACTCAACAGAAGCAACGTGATCGGTATGCCAGGTATTAACAACAATAATGCAGAAGTAGTCGTGATCGAGCCCCATTCCTTCGAGGAAATGCCCCAAGTTATCCAAACCCTGAGAGAACGCAAATCGGTGGTTTTAAATCTCAACGTCATGGATCCCGAAGAAGCACAAAGAGCCGTGGATTTTGTCGCCGGTGGCACTTACGCGATTGATGGTCATCAAGAACGCATCGGTGAGAGTATTTTCCTATTTACCCCCAGCTGCGTTAAAGTTAGCACCCTTTCCGGAACTATTCACGATATCACCGACAACCCGAAAATGGCTCGTCCCGTTTCCCCCGCACCTGCTTGGGGAGCCGAAAGCAGTCGATTAGCTCAATGAATCCTCCCATAGTCCTCTCGTTAAGTTTGTCGAAGCTAGAAATCGATCGATTATCGAGAGGATGCGTTTTTTCTTGGTAGGATACCTAAATCTCTCTTTTTTACTTTTTACTTTCAATAATACTGTGTCTATTCGTTTAGGAATTATTGGCGGTGGAGTGATGGCCGAGGCCATTCTCAGCCGTTTATTAAAAAAAAATATTTATAGTCCCGAAACGGTGTTAGTCAGTGAACCCCAATCCCAACGGCGCAACTTTTGGGTTAATACCTACGGAGTACAAGTCAGTGAGGATAACCGGGAAGCCGCTAGAGCAACTGAGGTGTTAATCTTAGCGATAAAACCGCAAATTTTAGAGCAAGTAGTGAATAGTTTGCTGGGAATACCCGAAAAACCCTTGATTATCTCGATTTTAGCAGGAGTTACCCTCAATCGCTTAGAAATGGGCTTTCCCGATCGCCCTGTGATCCGGACGATGCCCAATACCCCCGCCACGGTGGGACAAGGGGTTACAGCGATCGCACCCGGTCGTCATGCGGAACCGGAACATCTGGCCGTAGCCAGAGATATTTTTGCCGCGGTCGGTTCGGTGGTGGAAGTTCCCGAAGCTTTGATGGACGCGGTAACGGGATTATCGGGATCGGGCCCAGCATTTGTGGCCCTAATGGTGGAAGCTTTAAGTGATGGTGGTGTGGCGGCCGGATTACCGCGAGCGATCGCATCTCAATTGGCCCTAGAAACAGTTTTGGGGACGGCAACCCTATTAAAAGAATCGGCCATACATCCGGGTGAATTAAAGGATCGCGTCACTAGCCCCGGGGGAACGACGATTGCCGGGGTGAGACAATTAGAAAAAGGCTCTTTTCGATCGACTATTATCGAAGCAGTGGTGGCGGCCTATCATAGATCTAAAGATTTAGGGCGTAGTTCTGAAAAGTAATCTTTGTATCTTTTTTAACCCATAATTAGGTAGGCGTTAAAAATTATCAGACACCCCCTTATCAAGGGGGGACTAAGGGGGGATCGAACCTAAAATCCATTTTTAATTTAATTATAACCATCTACTTAACTGATGTCTCAATCTGTGATAAGATACGCAGCAATTCTTGTCCAGAAAAAGTTATGAATAAGAAATCTTATCGTTTTGATTTAATGGCATTAATTGCCATTGCTGTTTTTTTCCTAGGGATTGTTTTCTGGAAAGTCCCGCTTCATTATCCCTATATCCTTAATTTTGATGAAGCGGTGGCCCTGGTACTTGCCTACGTCACTAAACAAGGTTATCATCTCTACGAACAAGTTTGGCACGATCATTTATCGGGTTTATCTCTTTTACTAAATGGTTGGTTAAGCGTGACAGGATTTACTATCCATGCTGCGCGCATTATGGTGCTTTCTTTGTCCACAATTATGTTAGGAATTTTTTATCTAATCCTGAGAGTTAATTGCGGAATATTGGCGGCTTGTTTATCGGTATTTATTCTCTCAACCTGTCCATTGTATATTAACCTGTCAACGACAATGTTGCGGGAGTTACCCTCACTTTTTTTTACAATCTTAAGTATTTTTATTATCTTTAAAGCCCTTCAATTCACGGGTAAGCTTAAGTATGGGCTGTATTTACTCAGTGCCATTGCTTTCGTTTTTTCCCTGCAAATTAAACTTTCGGGCATTACTATTATCCCCACTGTAGCTTTAATTATTTTTCTCAATCAACAGAA
>NZ_JASJFE010000439.1:0-5192 GCF_030067735.1 Microcystis sp. M53598_WE2
GTTAGCTTATTCTCCCGATGGTCGGCACTGGCAACTAGGGCAAGAAGAAGGTCTTCAGCTAACTCTCGATTTAAATATAGAGCCAATTTCTTCCGTTTTAACTGGTTTAGATTTTCCCAAACAAGCAGATAAAATTCCTCACGATCAAATTATCTACGCTCTGGCAAAAATTGCTATTGCTGTCGGATTAAAGCCTTATATTGGCAAAAAAGAACAATCTACAGGTTATTGGAATGGAGAAGCTTTTAAAGATATTTCTCTAGAAAAATTACCGATCGATAAATTAGGAAAGTGGGACAGAGATAAAATACAACAGATCGATCTCATCTGGTTTAATAACTTAGGCGATGCAGTGTTCGCTTTTGAAGTAGAAACCAGTACACCGATCACCACAGGAATCGATCGCTTTATGGAATTACTAAAAATTTATCCAGAACTGGCAGGAAAACTTGTGTTAATTGTTCCACCGAAGCGAGTCAACAAACTGAAAAAAATTCTTAAAGATTCCCACTATATTGGACATCCTCTCTATATGGAGAATAAATTAGTCTATAGTTTTTCTAATCAAATTGCCGAAGTTTACCAGAAACTCTCCTCGTCAACTAAACTAGAATTATCTGCGGTTTTTGCCTCGATCGAGTTCATTTTAAAAAAACCAGAAATCTGATGCAATCAAGAGAAGCTGGTTCCCATTGAAAGTTCTAGGTTCGACGAGGCACTCATGCAATAAGCTCTCATTTGATCAGAGGGGACAGGGAGCGATGAACATGATACAGCAAACCATCTCAGGGAATCGTCACCCCGGAAAGCAAATCGCCCCTGCAACTGTCTCCCCAAATTCCCTCTCTTGATAAACTAGACTAGAATGCTGCCCTATAAAATGCCCTAATTATGAGTTTATCCCCCCATCCGATCGAAACTGCCCTAAAAACCCTGGCAGCGAAAGCGGAAAATTCCATCGAACAAACAACAACCCTAGAAGACTTAGAACAGCTAAGGGTGAATTATCTGGGTAAGAAAGGAGAATTATCGCAGATTTTACGGGAAATGGGCAAATTAACCCCCGAAGAGAGACCGCGATTAGGTGCGATCGCTAATGAGGTCAAAGAATTAGTACAATCGCTGCTGGAATCCCAGCGAGAAAGTCTCCAGAATGCCCAAATTAAGGCGAAATTAGCGGCGGAAACCCTCGATGTCACCCTACCTGCTCTGAGCCGTCCTTTAGGGCGAATTCACCCCTTAAATAGCACAGTTGATCGCATGATCGATATTTTCGTCGGTCTGGGTTACAGCATCGCCACCGGGCCGCAGGTAGAAAGCGATTATTATAATTTTGAGGCTTTAAATATCCCTGCTGACCATCCGGCCCGGGATATGCAGGATACTTTTTTCTTGAGTGATGGTCGTTTATTGCGGACCCATACCTCCCCGGTGCAGATTCGCTACATGGAAAGTCACGAACCCCCGATTCGGATTGTGGCCCCGGGCCGGGTTTATCGTCGCGATACCGTGGATGCAACCCATTCCGCGGTTTTCCATCAAGTGGAATTATTAGCGGTGGACCGGGGATTAACCTTTACGGATTTGAAAGGAACAATTAAAGAATTTCTTAAGCAAATGTTTGGGGCCGATTTACCGGTTAAATTCCGCGCTTCCTACTTCCCTTTTACTGAACCCTCGGCCGAGGTAGATGTGCAGTGGAAAGGCAAATGGTTGGAGGTGATGGGCTGTGGTATGGTGGATCCCAATGTCTTAAAAGCAGTCGGTTATGACCCCCAAATCTATACGGGTTTTGCGGCTGGTTTTGGCGTGGAAAGATTTGCTATGGTATTACATGAGATAGACGATATTCGCCGTTGTTATAATAGCGATATCCGCTTTCTCCGCCAATTTTAGGGGGATAAACCCGATGGTCATGAGTGAAGATTTAACCAAAAAAAGACTCCTATCCGTGGCTTGTCATGCTTCGATCTTTTTGAGTGCTACGCTGGTATCGGTGGGGATTCCCTTAGCTATTTATTTCATTTCTGATGATGGAACGGTGAAGGAAAACGCCAAAGAAGCTTTAAACTTTCACCTGAATATGTGGTTATACTACCTAATTGCCGGGATTCTAATTTGGGTTTTAATCGGTTATTTGCTCCTAGCAATTCTGGGTGTGGTGAACATTGTTCTCCCCATTCTTGCTATCCTGCAAGTCTGGAAAGATCCCTATAAGGTTTTCCGTTATCCTTTTATTTTCCGGGTTCTGTAATTAATTATCGGGGTTGAAACCTGTTCAACCCTTTTTTTGGTCCTATTCCCACTAGAAAAATAGCCTCTGGAGTTTATGACTAAAATTGTCATCATCGGTGCGGGGATAGTGGGGGCCACCATTGCCTACGAATTAAGTGCCATCGAAGGATTAGAAATTACCCTCATCGATGAAAAAAAACCGGGACAAGGAGCAACCGGGGCAGCTTTAGGGATTTTAATGGGGATTATCAGCCATAAAACTAAAGGTAGAGCCTGGAAACTGCGGCAAGAAAGTTTAAAACGTTACGAAACCCTCCTTCCTGAGCTAGAATCCCTCACTGGACTGACTATTCCCTGTAACCGTGATGGCATTGTCCTCCTGCGATCGAGTGCCGAAGACGAAGAAAATTGGCGCAAGTTAGCCCAAATACGCCAAGAACAGGGATATTGTCTAGAAATCTGGGATAAAGAGACTTTAAAGCAAAAATGTCCCCAGGTGGCCGAGCATCTCCATGGTGCCATCTATTCGCCCAGTGATCATCAAATTAATCCGGCCCTGCTCACGGAGTCTCTCGTCGCTGCTGCGGCAAGAAGGGGGGTAAAATGTCAATTTGGGGTAAAAGTTGAAAATTTCGGGAAGACAGAGCTTCAAGGCTCTAATGTGAGGCAATGCACCCAGGTTTATAGTTCCAATGGTATAGAGGAAACCGACTCTTTGATTCTTTGTGCGGGAATTGGTTCTACTGCTTTAACCGAAACTCTTACCCATCCAGTGGCAATCCGACCGGTTTTAGGGCAAGCTTTACAGATAAAATTGACGCAACCCTTAGAAAGTTCCGATTTTAAGCCGATTTTAACGGGAAATGACCTGCATATTCTGCCTTTGGCCCGAGCGGAATACTGGATTGGGGCAACGGTGGAATTTATGGACGAAAAGGGCGAAATTATCGCCGATACTGCCCTATTAGAACAAGTGTATCAAAAAGCGATCGCTTTTTGTCCCTCTTTGGCCGCGGGTGCGATCGTGCGTACTTGGTCCGGTAAGCGACCGCGACCGGAGAAAAAATCCGCTCCCATCATCGAATATTTGCCCGGATACGATAACGTTATTCTGGCCACGGGACACTACCGCAACGGGGTTTTATTGGCTCCTGCTACCGCTAAAATCGTCAGGGAAATGTTAAGTGATAAGTTAGCTATCGATCGCTAAATTAGTGGCTTGCCGATGTAGTCCCCTTAATCTCTCGGATTTGAGGAGCGGGTGTTTACTCATCTTGCGCTGATAGGAAATGCGATCGAGATACTGTTCGATAAGCTTGTTGAGGATGGTTCCTTAGTTGGGGGTGTTTAAGCTCCAGCAATCCCTCATCTATCATCGGGTTGACATAGTGATTACGAATAGTATCAGGTTCTCTTCCGAGCAGTTGAGCTAATGTTCCGAGGGGTAGATATTGTTGGGAGCATAGTTCAAGAATCACTTTTCGTACCGAGTCTTTACTAATGCGGCCTTTTCTGCGTATGGGTTCAGCAATTGCCTCTAACTGTTGGTAATGTTCGGAGCTTGGTGGGTAATGTTCGGAGCTTGGTGGGTAATGTTCGGAGCTTGGTGGGTAATGTTCGGAGCTTGGTGGGTAATGTTCGGAGCTTGGTAATAGAGAAAGTTGCGCTGAAGAATTCTGGTTCGGTAGGGTGTAGCGTGTTCCCCGACACTTACCTGACTGGTGTAACCAGCCATTTTGAACTAAATTACGAAGGCGTTCGCTAATATCTCTGGGATGTTCTGATCGATAACGCTGAATGTCAGTATTACTAATTTCCTCAAACTGATGCGCTAATACTAATATTATCCTATCAAGATCACCTAACTGACGGTAAGCATCCCCGATAATCCTTTTTAATTCCACTTCAACTGCTTCGGGAATAAAACTTGTCATCGGTAAATTAACAGATGTAACTTCTAGGTCAAGTTTTTCCGAAACTAGGGGACTCAACCATTGTTGTTCTTTCCAAGCACGAAGAATTTTCCCAAATCCAGAGCCAGCTTTTTCACCTAATCCGAGCATTTGAAACATTTTTTGTAGATGAGGATTACGAGGATCGCTAGTACCGCCTTCATAGAGACGCTGTAGGGGAATTCTCAGACGACCGGGATTAGAAAATAGATAGCCATCGATAGATTTTACCACCTTTATAGGCCGTGAAGACTGGTGATCGGCGTGGATTAAAGTATTAACTAAAGCCTCTCTTAAAGCTTCATGAACATGGGTTTCATCTTTACGAACGGCATCTTTGTCTAATTGAAAAGGAACATCTAAATTATTAATTAATCTGCCATAAACACGATAATAAGAGTTAAGTAAATTAGCTTCCCATTTACCATCAAGAGTTAAGCGATATGTCCATCTTTTTTCAGGATCGTCAGATAATTTTTCCTGATAGTCGAGACTATAATGGGGGAAAGCATCTAAAATACTGCGTTCTCATCCAAACATGAGTAAACCCGCTACAGTTAATCCTTCTTTGCTAGAATTTCTATCTCGTCGCCATCCTCCTAACTGATGGAGTAATTGTTGATCATTGTATGCTAACCAAGGATGATCGGGTTCGCGATTGCTGAACCGTTGGCGAAATACTTTCAGAGTATCAGGATCAATATCGTTGAGATTAAAATTATCTAAAACTTGAAAATCTTGAGGTTCATTGCTGGCATCGCGAAACATTTGCTCTATTTCCTCCTTATGACAGCGATAATCTCCCTCATAATTTCGCTTATATGTACCAGTCATTGGGTTATTGTTAATATGGTTCTTCGTTACTTGGTATGGTTCGATAGGGGGGCATAAATCGACTAAATCCTTATCTGGTAAGAGACTTAATTGATTAGTTCGCTCTAGATCAAAAACAATTGACAAAAATCGCTAAATGCCTTTCTATATAAGGGTTACATCCCTTATAAC
>NZ_JASJFE010000034.1:0-1079 GCF_030067735.1 Microcystis sp. M53598_WE2
AACCCTATATATATGGGTGCACGGATTCCCATTATACATAAAGTATAAAGCAAGTCTCGCCATTTGTCAAGGGTTTTCCGAAAATCTCCCCCTCTCCCCACTTCCTTGAGAAAATACCTGGTTTAAAACTGTTTGATCGCTGCTTGGGTGATTTCTGCGATCGCTGATAAACTGGGACTGACCTGGCCGATATCGGTGGATAACCAGAGAAGATACTCCACATTACCCGCGGGTCCGGTAATGGGAGACCAAGTTAAACCCCGATAGAACCATCCTAGGGCTTCGGCGGCCTGTAAAACCTGAAAAATTGCCCCTGCTTGGTCTTGGTAGTCGCGAACTACCCCTTTTTTGCCGACTTTTTCCCGTCCCACCTCGAATTGGGGTTTGACTAATAAAATCGCCTCTCGCGGTGGATTTAATAGCGTCCACAGGGTCGGCAAAACTTTGGTCAGAGAAATAAAGGACAGATCCATAACTGCTAAATCGGCGGTTTTTTCCTGTCCGTATAACTTTTCCGGGGTTAAATAGCGAAAATTAGTTCTTTCTAGTAAAATAACCCGTTCATCCTGCCGTAAACTCCACGCCACTTGTCCATAACCCACATCAACCCCATAAACCCGTTTTGCCCCTTTTTGCAAGAGACAATCGGTAAATCCCCCCGTGGAAATGCCCCCATCTAAACAAATGCGCTCGCGGACATCGATGGCAAACAATTCTAAGGCCTTAGCTAATTTTTCGCCCCCCCTTGACAAATAGGGCAGTTTCTGCTTAACCTCGATCGCCGCTTCTGGATCGATTTCTGTGGCAGGTTTATCGATGATTTGATGATTGACTTTCACCTCTCCAGCGCGAATTAATCGCTGTGCCTGTTGACGGGAATCACAGAGATTTTTGGCTACTAATAATAAATCTAATCTTTGTTTCGACAAGGAAGGCCTCCCAATAATCAGCGCCTAATTCTAAAAAATACCTTATTTTTCCGCAAGCAATCCCAGAAGGAAGATTATAAGTAAAGATAGGGACAAACGGAACCCATCAGCTAAATTTTCGCTGCCATCCCGATATTTTATGGATAAAGA
>NZ_JASJFE010000643.1:0-1415 GCF_030067735.1 Microcystis sp. M53598_WE2
GTTATAAGGCTTTTTATGTCATAAAACCTTAAAATGAGAATTGCTGAGAATATCCCGATTTTTCCCCTAGCTGTCAGGGACGATCTAGAAACTTTCTTAATTTTCAGGCATTATCCGCAACTTTTCCCTAAATATAGATTTGTTGATCTCCTGACAAAAACCTATGGGTGAAAAAAAACGCATTGGAATTCTCACCAGTGGTGGCGACTGTGCGGGTTTAAATGCCGCCATTCGTGCCGTTGTCCACCATGCCAGTGGCAATTATGGCTGGGAAGTGGTGGGTATTCGAGAAGCAACGAACGGATTAGTTAGCCGTCCCCCCAAAACCACTATCTTTGACATTGAAGGAGTCGATCGCCTGTTGGTGATGGGGGGAACAATTCTCGGTACTACCAATAAGGGGGATCCCTTCGCTTTCCCGATGCCGGATGGAACCCTGATCGATCGCTCTCAGGACATCATTGACGGCTATCATAGTCTGGGACTGGATGCCCTGATCGGCATCGGTGGCGATGGTAGTCTGGCGATTTTGCGCCGTATTGCCCAACAGGGAGGCATTAATCTGATTGGTATCCCAAAAACCATCGATAATGATGTGGGAGCTACAGAAGTCTCCATCGGCTTCGATACAGCTACTAATATCGCCACAGAAGCCCTCGATCGCCTCCATTTTACCGCCGCTAGTCATAACCGGGTGATGATTCTAGAAGTTATGGGTAGAGATGCCGGCCATATCGCCCTGGCTGCCGGTATTGCGGGGGGGGCCCATATCATTCTCATTCCCGAAATTCCCTACCGATTAGAGAAGATCTGCGAGAAGATCCGGCAACGGCAGCGTCTGGATAAACAGTTTTCTCTGATTATTGTCTCCGAGGCTGTGCGTACCGAAACTGGCAATCGCTTAGTGCAAAAGGAAGCCCTAGGAGAAGATCGTCTCGGGGGTATCGGTCGCTATTTAGCCGAAGAAGTTGCCAGGGAAACCGGGGCCGAAACGAGAGTGACTTTCCTGGGCCACATTCAACGGGGGGGTATTCCTTCTCCGATCGATCGCTTACTGGGGGCGGCTTTTGGCGTGGCGGCCGTGGATCTGATCGCCAGGGGAGAATTCGATCGCATGGTGGCCTGGCAAAATCGGCAAGTGGTCAGTGTTCCCATTGAGGAGGCGATTAAAACCTATCGCGTCGTCGATCCCGAAGAAACTTTAGTCAAAACCGCCAGGGGTTTGGGTATTTGTCTAGGGGATTGAGATTAAATCTAGGGGAATCGGTGCGAGAATTAATCCTTAAGTATCGCCCTTTCCCCACCGATTAAAATTACCCCTCAAATAAAGATAAACTCTGATAATTATTTTTCGGCAATTTCGCTAGTAAACCTAAATGATTAATAGTTCAGTTGATGTAGCAGAAAGATTGTTA
>NZ_JASJFE010000404.1:0-3751 GCF_030067735.1 Microcystis sp. M53598_WE2
GCTTTATGAAGGCTTTTCGGGCTAAAGGTCGGATGAGGGAGCTATTAAGCAATATTCCCGTCCATATCGTCCTTAATGCCCAAGTGGGACTAATGGGGGCAGTTTCCTGCGCTAGTCAGCTATGAGGGAGGGTTGACTGGAGATGGCTAGGGATTATTTTCAGAATATGATCTCCCCGTAAGCGGTTCAGATTGCTTTTTATTGGCAGGGTAAGAGCATCTCAATTAGGCTTGACAAAAGCTTCTCAATCATATAGTTATTATCCCACTTTCCGCACTTCTTAACATTCAATTGATAGTTTGGTTCTTCGGTTTGTGCTATGCAATGGACGGAGTTATAAGGGATGAAACCCTTATAGAGAAGGACATTGATGCGATTTTTGTCAATTGTTTTCGAGCTAGAACAAACTAATCAATAGAACTCTTGCCAGATAAGGATTTAGTCGATTTATGCCCCCCTATCGAACCATACCAAGTAACGAAGAGCCGTATATTTAATCACTTAATCAGAAGCATTTACCTTTGAAATAGCAGTTTTTAAATAGGAAACCACCTCATTAATTGCTACTTCTGACGCTTTTTTACTGGCTCTTTCAACTAATTCCACCTTACCCGATTTGAGAGATTTACCCGTGACAATGCGATAGGGAATCCCAATTAAATCCGCATCTTTGAACTTAACTCCCGCACGTTCATTCCGGTCATCTAAAAGGGTTTCAATGCCGGCTTGATTTAACTCATTGTATAAACTTTCGGCGGTTTTTACCTGCTCGGCATCGGCTAAATTAGGAATAACCACAATCGCTTGATAAGGGGCAATAGCTACCGGCCAAATAATGCCATCTTTATCGTAGGATTGTTCTACGGCTGCCTGGGCTAAACGCGATACTCCAATCCCATAACAACCCATACAAATGGGGGTAGATTCTCCCGCTTCATTAGTATAAAAAGCATTCATAGCTTGAGAATATTTATAGCCCAATTGGAAGATATGACCGACTTCAATTCCTCTAGCACTTTGCAAGGTTTGATTAGGATCATGAATAGCTCGATCGCCTACCTGGGCTTTGCGTAGATCGACGATTAATTCCGGTAAGATAAAATCTTTACCCCAATTCGCCCCCACTAAATGAAACCCCGTTTCATTTGCACCGGTGATCAAGTTTTCTAAGTCTGTCACCGTGTTGTCTGCTATGCGTAAAAACTTAGGAGCTATATCGCTGGCTTTTTTGAGCAAATTATCTTCTAAGTCGGGACCAATATAACCTAAAGGTAAAGGTTTAGTTGCCCATTTCTGTTGAGCGGCAGCATCGGGTATTTTTAAAGCCAAAATTGTTTTAGCATTGTAACGGCTCGCCTGTCTAACTAATTCATTTTGTAGTTTAACTTCGTTAACCTCTTGATCTCCCCGAATGCTCACCAAAACTAAAACAGTTATGCCGCTATCATAAACCACTTCGTAGAGAACATTTTTGACGATAGCCGTGGCAGAACAATCGAGAAATTGAGCTAAACTTTCGATCGTGTTGGTGTTAGGAGTCTCTTTTTTAGCAAACTTTTTAAAGGGAGAAGCCACTTTATCTGCCGGCAAAGAAACGGCTTTTTCCACATTAGCCGCATACTTTTCATCGGCGGTAAATAAAACCTCATCTTCGCCAGCATCAGCTAAGACCATAAATTCTTGGGATGCGGAACCGCCAATCGCTCCAGAATCGGCTTCTACTGCCCGAAAAGCTAACCCACAACGGCGGAAAATATTGCGGTAAGCTATATCCATCGCTTGATAGGTTTTCTTTAAACATTCCTCGTCGAGATTGAAAGAATAGGCATCTTTCATAATAAATTCTCGTCCCCGCATTAAACCAAAACGAGGGCGAATTTCATCGCGAAATTTAGTTTGAATCTGATATAAATTAACCGGTAATTGTCGATAGGAACGAATTAAATCACGAGCGACGGCAGTAATTACTTCTTCGTGAGTCGGTCCTAATCCTAACTCCCGGTTTTGCCGGTCCGTCAGGGCAAACATAATCCCTTCTGCTTTTGTGTAGGTGTCCCAACGGCCTGATTCTTGCCAGAGTTCCGCCGGTTGCAGTTGGGGAAGTAAACATTCTTGGGCGCCAGCTTTATTCATTTCTTCCCGGACTATCTGGGAGACTTTCTGCAAAACCCGCCACATCAGGGGTAAATAGGCGTAAATACCGCTGCCAATGCGACGAATGTAACCGGCACGCACCAAGCATTTATGACTGGGGATTTCCGCCTCGGCTGGGTCTTCCCGGAGAGTGACAAAAAGCTGTTGAGAGAGTCGCATCCTATCGATATCCTTTTGAACAGAAGACTTTCTATTATCTCATCAAAGGAGAGCGACTGCAATGATCAATTACTTGTGTTGACAAACAATAACAGCGATCAGTTTACCGATTCTCAGGTATTTCCCCTCACAACTTGAGACTGGTTGGAGACGCATTGGACTCTAGTTCCAATTGCCTAACTCCCTTGTTCTCTACTCTAGGAAATATGAGCGTTCAGGTTGATCGCTGTTATCGTCGTTATCGAGACAGAATGTAACTTTAACAGGGTTTACTCCTTTGTGAACTTGACCTTATAACCTTGCCAGTTGATCTGTCAGGGAAGCTTTTTTCTTTAGCTTCAATTATTAATATAACATCGGATCGGAGCTAGAAGTCTTTCTCTTAATCAAAGTTTACATTGCCAGCATCAAGGAAAAGCCTAGTAGTCTGTCAAAGCAACTATGTCGGATAATAGGAATGTAAATAAGCTAACCCCGAAAAACAATGCCAGCCAAACAATACATTGTCGGCTTAACTGAAGATGAACGCAAGAGTCTCAACAAACTAACCACAACAGGTAAAGCTTCCGCTAGAAAAATTAATCATGCTCGAATTTTACTGAAAGCAGATATCAATCAACCCGATGGAGGTTGTAGAGATCAACAAATCAGTGAAGCCTTGAATATCAGCACCAGAAGCATTGAGAGAGTCAGACAAAGATTTGTGGAAGAAAGCCTAGAAAATGCACTTAACCCTCGTCCGAAAAAGTCATTAAAGCTCAAAAAGATAGACGGAGAAGCAGCAGCCCATTTAATCGCACTGGCTTGCTCACAAGTGCCTCAAGGTTATAACCGTTGGACATTACGACTACTGGCAGAGGAAATGGTAACTTGAGAATACATAGAAAGCATTTCTTCTGAAACAGTGCGACAGGTCTTAAAAAAAACGAGCTAAAACCTTGGTTAAAAGAATCTTGGGTAATTCCACCTCAAGCCAATGCCGAATTTGTCTGTCAAAGGTCAGAAGTGTTACAACTTTACACCAGCAACTATGACCCAGATTATCCCTTAGTTTGTTTTGATGAGACCTCAAAACAACTGATTTCAGAAATCAATTCGCCAATTGCTGCCGAACCGGGTAAGTCCGAACGTTTTGATTATGAATATCAGCGAGAAGGAGTTTCTAATTTATTCATGTTTTTTGAGCCGTTTACGGGTTGGAGACATGTGGAAGTCACTGACCAACGTAGGAGTGTTGACTATGCCCAACAAATGAAGTATTTAGGGCTTGCTGAATAAATCTAAAAAGCTTGTTGGATAAGGTTTTTAGGCTTTTTTGACCTCAAAAAGTGCCTAGCCTTGGAGTGATCGGGGGTAAAATTCCTGGACTTTTTCCCTGAAAATTAGGTAATTGACCACCTGAAAATGAGTAAAACCCCACACCCCACACCCCACACCC
>NZ_JASJFE010001066.1:0-7062 GCF_030067735.1 Microcystis sp. M53598_WE2
CTATATCAACTTTGAAAACGCCAATATGGGTGCCGGTAACGACTCGGTAACGGGTAATGCCTCCGCCAACTTAATCAACGGCGGTGCTGGCAACGACACCATCAATGGCGGTCTTGGCAACGACACCCTCGATGGTGGCTTGGGTCAGGATTCTCTCACTGGTGGTGCTGGAAACGATTTCTTCAGGCTCGACAACATAGCGAACCGTGATCTAATCGCCGGCTTCTCTGTACCCGCTGACAAGATCATTCTGGCGGACAGTCTTGACAGCATCTTGGTCATTTCTCCGGGGATCACGGGTCTGAGCTTTGTTGGTGGTAATGTGCCTGGAAATGTCCTTAGCGTTGGCTGGTTATTCAAGGGAGCCGGGTTCACCGGGGGAGCATTGGGAAACCTCTCCGGCATCTACGTCAATACCATCAACGGCGACATCTGGTATAACGATTCCACCGTCGTCGGTAGTTACCTAATTGCCAATGTTGGGGCTGGTGCCGCAGCTGGCATGACTAATGCTAACTTCGTTTACGGGTTGTAAGTCTCAGCTAGGCATCACAGTAGAACTATGCCATATCCCCCGCCTTTAGCGGGGGTTTTTTGTCGAACCCCCATCATTCAGTCACTAAAAACCCCAACTTTAATAGCGATATTAATCCTTTCAAAAACAGCATTATTTTTGAGTATGTATTAACCAGGGAACCAATCTTCATCAACAATTTTCTCAATTGTGCAAGGACAGTCAACTGGTAAAGTTAATCCACTTTTGCGACTCGCTTTTCCCAGAGCTTTTTGATAACAATAACCAAACCGTTCTAAGGCATGATTGTAGATTACCTGAGAGCGAAACAGCAAGCTTAATTCCAATCTGAAATTATCTATCTCGTCTGTCCAGTGGGGTAGGTAGTAAGGATGCTTCCAGTAGGCGTAAAATCTACTCCTCAGCGTGAGATTAATGTTTAGTCGGATGGAAGCATCAACACCATAATAGCCAGAAATTACTGTAATTTGATGGGCGGAGTCGGACTCGAACCGACATGAGGGGCTGCCTCGCCACATTTTGAGTGTGGTGCGTCTACCAATTTCGCCATTCGCCCTTGGCATTAGCTTTATCATTATAACCCATTTTTGGCCCCTTTAACAAATTGTGATAATCGGGGGAACTGGCCCAACGATCGATTTCTCGCGCGCGCAGGACGGGGAGGGGATGGGTTAACTGTTGGGTTTGCAAACCCTTTAACATTTCGCCCATTTCCGAGGCGCTGACGGCATCGTAGGACTTGGCCTGATCGATAAAAGCCTCTAAATTTAATAAAGGTGCGAGACTGGGGGAACCTCCGGCTAACTTCATTAACACCGACATGACGATTTTTGGGTCTTGAACTGCCAATAAAGCCGCTCGATCGCAACTAAACTCGGCGCAGCGCACCCATGCTAACATTCTCTCCTGTAGGGATCGTGCTAACATTGTCCCCCAATTGGGCAGTAATCCCGCCGCTAGGACCATAATATTGGCTAAAGTCAGATAAACGCCGTGTTCACATTTGAGATGACCTAATTCGTGGGCGATTACCGCTTGAATTTCTGCGGGAGTCAGCATTTCAATTAGGGAAGTGTGCATCACCATAAACGGTTTTTTGCCGCGCATGGCGAAGGTATAGGCGTTAGGAACGGGGTTTTGTTGAATGTATAATTGAGGTGGTTCTAAGTCGAGAATTCGGCAAGCTTCTAGGAGGAGATTATGCAGGTCGGGTAATTGTTTTTCCCCCACCAAAACACTAGCAGCAATGTTATTTAAGTAAAAGAATTCCTCAGCGACCGAACCTAACAAACTTCTCACGGCTATATCTAACCCAGGCAACTGTTTAAGGGAATTAGTGGCCTCTAGGTCGATGGGATGCCGAAAATCATTGGCTTTTAAGCCGAGTAATAACTGTTTTGATAATGCCATATTCTTATTCATTTAACCAAGCTTTGATGCGTTCTAAACTTTTCCAATCGGGTTTTCTAGCCAAACCATCGGCGATATTTTCATCCACTTCTTGGCGAACTTCTTTGTTTAAACTAACTAATTGTTGCACCAGTTCGATATGTTCTCTGACTCCGGCGGTTTTGGTTTCTAACATAGCCAAAACCAAATTGATCCGGTTTTGCGGGGAAACTTTATCGAGTTTTACGGCTTTTTGGGCGGCTTTTAGGGCTAATTCCGGTTTATCGGTGAGCATATATAACCAAGCTAAACAGGACCAAACGGCGGCATTTTTCGGACTGCGATCGCTTAATTGTTTAAATTCCGGCAATAAACTGGCGGCGCTTTCTCCCTGTTGGTAGCGTTCTAAACCTTGTTCGAGGGTAAAATTGGCGGTTTCTGTCATTTTCAGCTAGGGGGTTAATCAAGGAGCAAATTTAACGGTTATCGCTGTATTACACGGGGTTAATACAATTCACCTTTATCTAGTATTCTAGCAAAATTTGTCCCCTTGTCAGCAAAATTTTAAAAGACGATGCCGCGTTCTCGCCAGATCATCAATAGGCCACTCATCGAAACGAATAACATCACTGCTTGTTTAAATTGTTGGGGACTCATTTTTTCTAAAACTTTTTGTCCTAACCAATTGCCCGGCCAGGCCGCTAATCCTAATAATAAACCGTAACCGAGAAAGGGCAGATGTAAAACTCCAAAGGCTGCGTAGGCGATTAATTTGGCCACATGAACTACTACCATGTGAACGGATTTCGTTGCCACCATTGGTTCTTTAACTAGCCCATAGTTGATATAAAACAGGTTCATCATCGGGCCGGTACTACCGACTAATCCTGAGAGGAAAGCGTAGATAAATCCCGAGGGCATAAAATACCAAGTTTTAATCTCAAAAAAAGGATTTTCTTCTTGGGGAAATAATTGTTTAAGCGAGGAGAAAACCAGAAAAATTCCCAAAACTAGCGGCAACCATTTGAATTGTAAATGGGCAAAGACAAAAGCGCCGAGGGTAGATCCCATAATTGCGCCAGGTAGATACCACACCGTCGAGGGCCAGTCAATGGCGCGCCAATACATTCCCATGCGTTGGACGTTACCGAGTAGCATCCCCGTGGTTAAAACTGGAGGAATGACGGCAGCATCGAGAAACCAACCTAAAACGGGGAGTAGAATCAGGGGGCTGCCCCCACCAGCAAGGGTGCTAAAAAACCAAGCTAGACTACCTGCCAACATCAAGGTAACAATGATCATCGAATTGTCAAGTTAAGTTAAAAAGAGTTACTTAATCTATTATGATATCTTCTTTGGGATCTTCATCGGTATAATGCCATTCCACATTGGGCATAGCCTCGAAAGCTTGCCGGACGTAATCTTCCCAGAGTTTCCGCATTTTGGCTAGGTAGGGGTCTCCTAGGCGCAATTGTAACTTATGACGTAGGCTTAGGCTATTCGCTTCATACATACTCAAATAGATAGGCGGTCCAACGGAAATATTCGATTTCATGGTCGAATCGATGGAAAGTAAGGCACATTTGGCCATTTCCTCTAGGGGTGTATCATAGGTAATAGTGCGATCGAGAATCGGTTTACCGTATTTAGTTTCACCTATCTGTAAAAAGGGCGTTTCTTTGGTGGCTTGAATATGATTTCCCTGGGGATAAATCAGGAATAATTGCGGCTCTTCTCCTTTAATTTGTCCCCCAAGAATAAACTTACATTTAAAATCAATATTATCTTGTTCTAGCCAAGTTCTTTCCCTAGCTTGTACTTGACGACTTTTATCACCGATATAGTGGGCGATATCGTAGAGATGAGTCAGAGAATGGAGATTTTTATCCTCTTGATTGTGCAGATCTCTTTTTAGTTCGTGAATCACTCCTTGGCTAATCGATAAATTCCCGGATGTGCAGACCATAATTACCCTTTCTCCCGATACCGAAAAGTCAAATAATTTCCGATAGGCCGAGATATAATCGACTCCCGCATTCGTGCGAGAATCCGCCCCCATAACAATGCCAAAGCGATTGATAATTCCTAAACAGTAAGTCATTTTCAGTTATCAGTAATCAGTGAACAGTAATCAGTAAACAGTAATCAGTGAAGATTTATCTGTGAATAATATCATTTAAAGCTTAAAACTTAAAACTAATCACTTTAATCTGATAACTGATAACTGATAACTGAATTAAGCCATAACCATACCACCATCGACGTTAAAGACTTGACCAGTGATATAAATAGCGGCGGGATCGGCGGCTAAAAAACGCACCATTCCGGCGACTTCTTCCGGTTTTCCGTAACGGGATAAGGGAATATATTTGAGAATTTCATCTGCTTTGAGGTCATGAGTCATATCGGTTTCAATAAAGCCGGGGGCCACGGCATTAACAGTGATGCCTCGACTGGCAAATTCTTTGGCTAAAGTTTTCGTTAAACCGATAACACCGGCTTTAGCGGCGCTGTAATTAGATTGACCCGGATTACCCATCAAACCAGATACAGAAGTGATGTTAATTATGCGGCCGCTTTTCTGTTTTAACATCAATTTACTGACGGCGCGAGTGCAGAGAAAAACTCCGGTTAAATTGAGATCGATGACCGCTTGCCAGTCTTCTAATTTCATTCTTAACATTAGGGTATCCCGGGCAATACCGGCATTATTAACTAAGACATCAATATGACCGAATTTTTGCTTAGTACTATCTACTAAATTATCCACTTCTTCGCTTTTAGCCACATCTGCTTGTAGAGCTATTGCCTTTCCCCCGGCCGCGGTAATTTCTTCAACAACGGCATCGGCAGCACTGCTAGATTTAGCATAGTTCACCACTACAGTAGCACCCTGGCTGGCTAATTCCAAGGCGATCGCTTTACCGATCCCTCGCGAGGCCCCGGTTACTATGGCTACTTTGTCTTGTAAATGCTGGCATTCTGCGGGTAATAGTTTCATAATTTTCTGCATTCCCCAAATAATCGTCAAATCTCAAGAGAAAACTTTGTACTGATAACTTTGCTCAAAACAATTCATTATCTCACAAGCGGGCCAATCTGACCGCAGCCATCCTCAAGTGCGATCGCTCTGTCCCCACTTTCCTCTATAGTATCAGGGAGAATTGGCTGCCACTAATTGATCGAGTTGTTGCTGCATCAAATAACAGACTTTCTCATAACATTCGCTTACATAACGGCGGTCCCGGGCTGCTTTTTTGCCGTAACGTTCAAAAATAATTGGGGGACAAACCCGCGTCTGTATCGATACGGGTAAGGGAATATTCGGCAAGGGACCGATAGCTAGTCCCCAGGGTAAACCGAAATAGATGGGACAGGTCCCGGGGTCAATACCGAAAGGCCAAGGCATACCCTTTTTATGCAATTCTTTTAATTGAGGATAAATATCGTCGAGGACAAACAGAGTCGAGTGAGCGCCGTGGGAAATGGCGGGAATAATCGGCACTTCGTACTGTAAAGCTAGTTTAACAAAAGCTTGATTACCGGCAAAATAAATTTTATTTCTTAAACTGTGGGGACGGAAAACATCCGCAGCACCTCCCGGATAAATGAGGACACTAGCGCCACTATTTAAAGCAGCGATCGCCATTTTCGGATGAGCATGAATGGCCCCCATTTGGGCCACTAGATGCGCTTGGGATGGAAAAACTTGCCAGACTCGCGAATCCATCAAACCATAGACTAAGCGATCGCTGCCAAAGCGTTGAAACCAATCATACATCATCATAAACATATCGGGAGCCGCTAAACCGCCGTTATGGGAGCCGATGAATAATACTTGTCCTGAGGGGGGAATATTTTCCCAACCATCGGTTTTGACGCGAAAATAATGGTGATAAAACCAATCCAGAAGGGGGACAAATTTTTCGATCACTTGCGGATCGCGATCCTCTAATGACCAACCGGTGAGGGTATCAACAGGGGCCTTGGCTGCTTGTAGGGATAATTCGGCAAAAGTCGCCGTAGATGAGACAAAAGAGCTAAAAATCTGCATTGATGCCCAGTGGATAATTTAAGCGCATCTTATTATCGCAAATTTCGGTTAAAAAACCCATCGTTTTAGAACGGCTTTCCTCGATAATTCTATCATTTTTAATGTCTAATCTTCACAGTTGAACCAATTTTTATCTAATAATTGCTCTAAACTGTAAGGACATTCTGAGGGAAAATCGCCAGAAAAACCAGTTTTTTGTTGAACATAATCGAAAGCATCCTGATAGATTATCGGTAATTCCTCAGCCAAATAATTCTGTAAATTCGTCGTTAAACATTTTCTTAATTGCGTGCGAAAACTGATAATTTCCGCTCGCCAATGATTCCGATTTATTTCTGCTTCTGTTGTCCAATATTGTAAAAGTAATAAATGCCTGATCACTTGTTCAAGTAAGCTACTGACTCGGTTTTTATCTCTTTTACTCAAGCTTTCTAATTCCTCAATTAAATGGATTACATCTAATTCATCTAAGCGATTTTCCTTGAGGATTTTTATTGTTTCCTCTAACCAAAGATGTTGATCAATTTCGTAAAGTAGGGGCAGGGTTTCTCCTCCCTCTACTTGCCAGGAATTCTGATTTAAAGTTTTCATTGGGTTGTTGGCGGTTTTTAATAGGAAATAAGTACCCTCATATATATATTAGGCGACTTTCTCCTAATTTTGATATTGACACGGGAAAAATTACCGCCCCTCCTTACAGTAACTAACTGCCATTATCCCTAAATAAATGTAAAAAAGATTAATTTT
Source organism: Microcystis sp. M53598_WE2 (assembly GCF_030067735.1). Lineage (NCBI taxonomy): Bacteria > Bacillati > Cyanobacteriota > Cyanophyceae > Chroococcales > Microcystaceae > Microcystis > Microcystis sp. M53598_WE2. Next base: position 6,726 of record NZ_JASJFE010001066.1, read on the forward strand.
CGCCAAAATAGTTGACTTTACACTCCTCCTGTGCTGCGGTGCGCTTCAAAGTAGGTTGGGTTGAAGCATGAAACCCAACGCTAGAAACGACTCTAAGACCGATAGTATCTCAGCTAGGGAAAGTATGTTTCCATTCAATTAATTTCTAAGCACGAGTGGTTGAAGGAATAGAGGACGGTTTACTCAATCCCTTCGCCTTCGGCTTCCCCCTTTGAAAGGCTATCCATTAGTCACATCTTTCTTAACATAAAATTTGACAAAAAGAGAAAAGTGTGCAAGATGGCTCAAGGGGGTTCTATGGGGGGACTAATTTGATGAGATAGTTTCCAAGTCTCGC
>NZ_JASJFE010001017.1:0-1548 GCF_030067735.1 Microcystis sp. M53598_WE2
AAATATTTAGAAAAAGTAGTTCCTTTCCCCTCTTTTATTCCCGCTGGGGAAAAGGAGAAAAATCAAGCTTGGTTACTAGAGGATTGGTTAGATGAAAGTATTGGAGTAGCGACTAGATTTGTCTATTATAATTATCGCGCCGGAGAGGGAAAAGCGATCGATCCTTCCCTGAGTAGTCAAATAATTATTAATATCGTGGGACAACAATATAAAATCACCCCGGCAAGGGTAAAACTAGCGGAGGAGCGACTAGAAAATGCCCTCAAGATTCTAGAATATTGGCAAAATCAGCCCTATTTGGTGGCGGATAAATTAAGTGTAGCCGATATTGCCGCCACTGCCCTACTCAGTCCTCTGGCTCTAATTCCCAGTTATCGTCAAAAATATCCCTGGTTGTTTGCTAGAATCGGGGAAATTCATCAACAGTGTCGAGAAAAATTGCCCCCCGGTTTAAATTAAATGCAGCGAACGACAAAAATTATCATCCTCATCTCGATCGGTTTCTTATCGCCCCTAAAAGCCCTTGCTTTGCCCTCTCCCGAAGATATTCCCGAAGAAGTTTTACGAGCAGAAATTATCACTTCGGCTCGATCGCCCCTTGATAATCAACCCCTAACTGCGGCAGAATATGCCTTACTAGAAGAACAATTAGCCACCAGCATTTATCCCCCCCAAATTAATCCCAAGATTCGACAATTAATTGCCCTGAGAAGATTACAAAAATTCCTCCAGATATTGATACCTTTCTATCGTTAAAATCAAAATAGCCGATCTCCTGTGGCAAGAGTGCCTATGCTAACCGAAAAGTTTAGAGAGGATTAGAGCAAGGCGATCGCTTTTATCGCCAGCAGACAAAAATCCCGTGTTATCATTAATGAAAAAATCATAAAGTTTTGTAACAAACCTTGACTGCTATCCTCCGCCCCCAAGAAAAGCCCCTGCTTAATCGTCCTTGGTACTCCCTGTCCCCTCTCTGGCAAGGAGACGAAACCGATGTTAAACAAGGTTTACCCCATAGCCAACTCGCACCCCCGTGGCAGATTTTAATTCTCGGCGATGGTTCTCCCACCCGTCATTTACAACTTTTAACGGGTGAAAAAACGGAAGTGGATGTGATCGATATGTCCCCCATCGGCGACGATGAGGATGGCGCACCGATGAAAATTAGCCTGATTCCGGGGCCGAGATTGCGTCGTCAAGTCTGGTTACGCACAGCTAGTGGTCAAAGGTTAGCCTATGCCGCTTCTTGGTGGTCTGTCAATCAAGTGGACGAATATCTGGAAAATCGTTCCCTACCGATTTGGGAAAGTCTCTCGCGGCTGCACACGGAATTGTATCGCGATGTGCAGGGACTTTATTACGGTCATTCCCCGGAATTAGAAATAGCTTTTGGGGAAAAAGGAGCATTTTGGGGTCGTCATTACCTATTTTGGCACGCTCGCCAACCCCTTACCCTGATTTACGAGGTTTTTTCTCCCTATCTCCGTAAATACCTCGGCGAAATGAGAATTGATCAATTAGGATAACTGCTGTAGATATTTCTATGTA
>NZ_JASJFE010001048.1:0-1664 GCF_030067735.1 Microcystis sp. M53598_WE2
GATTGCCTCTGACTGGAAAGAGGGTGTGGGGTGTGGGGTGTGGGGTGTGGGGTGTAGGGAAGGAAACCTCTTTCATCTGTGGGGGTGAAAATTTTTTCATCGGGACTGACTTGAAAGAGGCGGTCGGCAGGGGGCAGGAGGGAAAAGTACCGTTTTGGGGAGTCAGTCGTCGATAACAAACTAGGCTACACTCTATGGGAGAAACCCGATGACTAACTTGATTATTTCGCAAAAATATGGCTAAAAAGCTCGATTTTGTTATTCCCGCCGTCGGTGGAGTCACAGGAGCCAATTTATCTGCTTGTCTGGGAAATATTGGCTTAGTCGGCGGATTTGGCGGTATAAGCGTCGGTTTAGTGGGAATGACGGGGATTGGCATCCTGACAAGTTCGGCAATTTATGCCAGTCTGCAAGGACTAGAAACAAACGATCACAATGTCGGGTTAGCTTTGGGAATAGGAAGCCTTGGCGGAATCGGTATCTACTCTACCTTTGGGGGTGTGGGAGTCGCAGTTAAAGGTACAGCTTTCGGTGTTGGTGTCGGTTCTATGGCAATCGCTGGCGGCCTAGTCGGGTTAGGAATCTACGGAGTGATGAAAATGTTATCTCCCACCTACTCCGACAATAATTTTTATAGCAATCTAGAATTTTTTGATCGCATTACTAGAGAGTACGAAGAAGCTTTATTTTGGCAAGAAGTTACGGGAAAATATAAAAATCTAGAGGCAGAACTACAGGGACTTTTAGAAGAAGTATCTATTCAGGAAAATCAACAGTTATATTCTACAGAAATTACTATGCCAGAGCGTTTATCTTGGCAGTGTTTCCAAACTCTTAAAGGTCATCAGGCAAATATTGGGGCGATCGATGTTAGTCCTGATGGTAAAATTATCGCTAGTGCGGGAGAAGATCAAACCATAAAACTTTGGCAGCGAGAAACGGGTAAATTAATTTATTCCTTTGTGGGAGTTAATGAACCGCTCCAAACTCTGGCGATAAGTCCTAACGGTAAATCGATCATTGCTGGTGGATTGGATGGCAGAATTAGTCAGTGGCAATTAGACACTAAGCAGTATAAAAGTAGTTTTTTCGCTCGTGTAAATGCTCCCGATAGCCACGATGGTGTCATTTTACAATTAGCTTTTGCTGCCAATGAAAGATTTATTGTTAGTGCTAGTAATGACAAAACTCTGCGAATCTGGGGTTATTATACAGGAGAATTGCAGCGAACTTTAATCGGTCATGAGGAGGCAGTTAATACCTGTGCTATTAGTCCCGATAGCCAAATTATTGCTAGTGGTAGTGATGATAAAACTATTAAATTATGGCGATTTGATAATAGTTATGCTTATCAAACTTTTATCGGTGACAGGGCAGCCGTTAACAGTTGGCTCTTCTCAAATTTGTGTGATAATTTTTGCTTATGTAAGGTTAAATGCTTACTGGTCAGGACTTTTAGGACTATTTTGAAAGAAGAAACTATCAGTATAGACCTCGTTTCCACACAGAAACCAGAAGAGCCATAAATGAACAACACTATGTTAAGGAATGTAAAAGAGGCGGTTTTCGCTGCTGCATACAGCTTTCTACCCTATTTACAAAACTTTATACAGCAGCGAAAACTTATGTCCGACTACTTAAACCAGAAGTATCTGGTATAATGC
>NZ_JASJFE010000392.1:0-1905 GCF_030067735.1 Microcystis sp. M53598_WE2
TAACGAAGATCCATCAGTAGTCGGTGAAAAGAAAGCTGCGAACTAGCCACTTAATACTATTCACTGGTAACTGATAACTGATAACTGGTAACTGATAACTGATAACTGATAACTGATTGATAGCTAACTAAACGCCAAATTCGCCCTTAAGTCCCGCGACCCAAGTTTTGATCCGTTGTTCAGTTAAATCGGATTGGTTGTCTTCATCGAGGGCTAAACCGACAAATTTGCCATTTTTTAGGGCTTTCGACTCGTTAAAATCGTAACCTTCTGTCGGCCAGTAACCGACAGTTTTACCCCCCAGGGAGGCGATTTTTTCTTCCAGTATCCCCAGAGCATCTTGAAAGTTATCCGCATAACCGATTTGATCCCCCATCCCGAAATAAGCGACCTTTTTGGAGACGAAATCAATGTCATCCAATTCATCGTAAAAACCCGCCCAATCGCTTTGTAATTCGCCGATATTCCAGGTGGGACAACCGATAATCAGGGCATCGTAGGGGGCAAAATCCTCGGTAGAAGCGGAGGAGATATCGTGTAATTCTACAATTGCCTCACCTCCAAATTCTTTCTGAATCATTTCCGCCACCGTTTCGGTTTTGCCGGTTTGCGTGCCAAAAAATAAGCCAATTTTTGCCATAAAATTTGTCCTTGTTGCGAAATAAGTGAGTTTAACTCTTAATTCTCCTTGATAGGGAATAAAGCCCCTGATTACAGTTTTCTCTCTCTGAAACTGGCATTTCCTGCCGGCAAGAACTACAGTACCAATAAGAGCGAGAGCGTCCAATGTGATGCAGCAATTTGGTGTTACAACAGGTACAGTAAGGCATAAGGGACAGTTAGAAAGATTGATCAGCGGGGAAAATTAGGAAAATCGATAATTTATCCTAATCTTCCTTGAAAAAACTAGGCTTCTATCGCATTTAAGGCTTTTTCTACTCGTTTAAAGTCAAAACCCATCGCGCGTAAAGCGTGCCAGAGATGACCTTGTAAAAAGAAGAAAGCGAGGAAAAAGTGGGCATTAGCTAACCAACAGCGCGCCGTATGTACTCCAAAGGGCAATTTCACCGTGTCGGCAAAGTAGGGAGCAATTCCTAACTTCACTTCTAAAATTGGCCCGTAAAATTCGACTGGATAAGCGAGGGTATTTACCCCACAGAAATAGGCGGCCACGAAACCAGCTAGGGCAATTCCGCCCAAAGAATAGGATAAAATGGCTTCTCCAGAGAAAATCAGCACATTTCTCGCCCATTTGAGCGGGGGAACGATAATATGCCAGATACCGCCCCCAATTAACATTAAACCGACGTAGATATGACCACCGACTAAATCTTCGAGATTGTCCACAGTAGCAAAGTGGGTTTGATAGCCATAGATAACCCAAGGATCGAGGGTTGGTTCACTAACGACTCGGACAGCGCCGATAGTTGCGTCGTATAATCCCCCCCAGTACATAGCTTTGGCCACTAATAATAATGCAGCTATACCTAAAAAGAGCAGATGATGACCGAGAATAACTCCTAATTGTCGGGGTTCACTCCAATCGAAATGGAATTTTTTCCCCGGACCGGAGGAATCTTTCAGGGTTTCTGGGACTCTTAACAGGTGAAATAAGGCTCCTGCTCCCAAAACTGCCGAAGAAATCAGATGAATTGAGCCAATCACGAAAAAGGGATAGATATCGATGATTTGCCCCTTTTCTCCGACTCCAAAGCCTAAAGTGGCCAGGTGCGGCAGTAAAATTAAGCCCTGTTCTGCCATGGCTATATCGGGGCGATACTGGGAAATTTCAAATAAGGTGAAGGCTCCTGCCCAAAAAGCGATTAAAGCAGCTTGGGCAACGTGGGCAACGATAAATAAGCCTGATTTATCGGCAAAACGGGCATTTCCTGCCCACCAGTCGTA
>NZ_JASJFE010000528.1:0-1189 GCF_030067735.1 Microcystis sp. M53598_WE2
AAACAAACGATAGAAACAATAATGGGAGGGACTTTCAGTTAATTATTTATTAGTAGTTGATAATCTTCAAAAATGTTGCTGTACAAGGATCGACTTAAGACTTTTGCAAGAGGTCTATAGTTTCAGGTCAAGCAACAGCCCAACCCAACCCCAATGGGAGATAGCAGAAGCATACACACTCCCCCCCCCACAACTGTATCAAAAGCTACAATTTAATAAATTCTTTATATTCTTCTTCCTAGCTTAGGGATTGACAGGGGAAGATTCCCTCGCACTAACCAGCTGATAGACTAGGGATACCAGCTTTCATTTTGGAGTGAGAGAGTGGTTAAGTTAACCGATTCCCAAATTGATCAAGAAATTGGCAATATTGTCAGTCAATTCCAGCTTTATCAATGTTATGAATGTGCTAGAGCAGTAATGCAGTGGCTAACAGACAACGAAATTGAGGGGAAAGTGATCGAACTGAAAACGCGCTATCATGACGAAGATTATATCATTAGCGATCGCATAGGGAATGATCAATCAATTACGATCAATGGAAAACATTATGGGGTAGAAGTAAGGGGAAGAGTATTTGATAATCTGTCTCCTCAAGGGATGACACGAGATGATTGGCTGAAAGATTTTCATTGCCAAAGTGAAGAGTTTATAATTACTGAAGCAGGAGAAGGGTAAAGATGGAAGTAAAAGGCGGATTATTTGAGATTTTGTCTAAGATTAAAGCTAGACCTGGACTGTATATTGGTCGTCCTTCCCTGTCGGATTTGTTTATGTTTTTAGTGGGTTATAAAACTGCTAGACGGGAGTTAGGAATTGAACCGACAGCCGAAGAAATCAGATTCTATCAAGAGTTTCATCAGTTTGTTGAAAACAAATACAATCTTCATACATCTAATGCTTGGGCTAAAATTATCCTGCTCTATTGCCCCGATGAAAAGCAGGGATTTGAGCGTTTTTTTCAGTTACTAGGGGAGTTTCAACAACTTGGCAGTCAGGAAATTCCTGCCGATGGGATTGAGGATCAAGAGATTATTTTGACATCCTCGCCGCCGTAAAACGGACGGCGATTCCTCACCACGCCACTTTTTTAGGGTGGTCGCGTCAACGGGGTTGACGCAGATAGCGAAAAACGCTTAATTGCTTAAGTCTGACTCTTTCGACCCGTCCGTTTTGAGTGTCCGAATGC
>NZ_JASJFE010000009.1:0-14609 GCF_030067735.1 Microcystis sp. M53598_WE2
ATCGAGAATTTGAAAATAAAGAAGAACTGGAAAAAGTAGTCAATCAGCTTTTAAATGAAGGGGGATTGATTATTAAATGGAGTAGAAAACTTAAAAATAAGGGTAATGCTGTCAATGTAACTTAAATGCGTAAAAGCTTATCCTCTTCGGGGCGATCCAAATTGTCACAGTGAATCTCAAGGGAGCATCCTTGATGGTGGCCACGATCTTCGGTCTTCCGGAGGGGGTAGTCGCAACCATCTCCTCGATCGTCATTCTCCTGTACATCAGTTTAGGGGGACTCTGGGCATCCATGGCTACTTCTACCTTGATGTGTTTGCTGATTATGGTTCCCTCTGTCCTAGTCACCACAGCGGTCTTAGGCCAGGTGGGAGGGGCGGAGGCCGTGTGGCAGACCGTACAGAGTCAGGGCGGCGAACTTCTTTCGGTGACGCGACCGGATGCCTTCCAGAATTTCGGCTTAACCTTCGCCCTCGCACTGATTACTGCCACGATCGCCGGACAGGAATTCTGGCAGGTGGCTTGGGGGATCAAAGAACGGGAATTAGGCAAAACCTTTTTCTGGGGTGGGGGACTCTACTATGTGGTCGCCCTCTGTCTAGGGGTGGTAGGGCTGGTGGGCATCGCGCTCAAGGTGGATCTGGCCCGGGATCTTGGTGGTGATCCCGCCGCCTTGGGTCCTTTTTTGGTTTCCCATTTAGGTTTGCCCGATTGGGTGATCTACCTGTTCGTGATCATTGTGCTGTCGGCCTGCTATTCCACCTGTGACGGCACATTGGCGGCGGTTAGTTCGGTTTCTGCGGTGGATGTGATCAAGCCCCTGTTCCCCGCTATTTCCGATCGCTCCCTCTTCGCTTGGACGCGGTTTTCGATGGTCTTAGCGGCGGGAATTTCGGTGGCGGTGGTGCTATCGGGAATCGATCTGGTGACGCTGGTACTGGGGACTTCCATCATCCGCGCCGCCGTTCTCGTGCCTCTGGTACTGTCGATCGTCTGGTCGCGAATGAATGCCACGGCCTTTACCGCCGGGACGATCATCGGTCTGATTGCCGGGGTTTTCGCCCTCGCCAAGTTCGGCGAGGAGATCGGTACCTATACGGTAGTCGCAGTCAGCACGATCGTCCCAATTGTGATTGCCTTGACCAATTCCCGACGCTTCGATTACACCCAACTACGTCAGGCACAGGATCTATCCGAGATACCGGACACTTCTTCTGTCGCGCTGCGATAAGTTTTCACAGAATCACGATCATGAATAGTCTCTTGCAGATGATACCGCCCTCCTTGCGGACTTGGGCGAAGCGGCTCGGCTATTTCCTGGGCGGCACGATGCTCACGGTTTTCTATGCCGGAGCGGTTCCCGCCCAAAGTCTCCCTAGTCGTCCCCTAACTCAAAATCCCTATTCCCCGACCACCATTATCGCCGGTGTTATTGCCGCTATCATCACGATTTTCTTTCTGCGGGGAATGTATCTCGTGTTGACCTACGCTTCGGCAACCTATGGACTGGAAGAAGAGGAAGAAGAGGGGAATCTAGAAGGGGGCCAGGAAAACCATGCCTTACTCTATGGAGCCTTCGGTTGGATTATCGGTTCGGCTCTGATCATTACTTCCTACGGATTCGGCTGGAGGTTCTTGTATATCGGCCCGATCGTCTGTTTGCTCGGCCCTCTCGTTCCCATTTTCGCCATGAACCGCGATATCCAGAAATACCGGCAAGTTTTGGCCCGTAGGGCGAGATATCAGTCCTCGCGCTCTCTGTATTAAAAGCTAGGCCACTCTATCTCACAGTCTAGGAGTAGTAACCATGACCACGTTAGTAAATGTTGCAACGGAACCGACCGCCCATGTGATTCAAGACGATCAAGAAGCGATCGCTGTGGCCAAAGAACTGGCCGCAGAATTTCTCCACGAGGATTCCCTCCGCGATCGCGAACGCCGTCTACCGGTGGAGGAGGTGAAAAAATTCTCGCAAAGCGGGCTATGGGGGATCATCGTTCCCAAGGAATACGGGGGTGCGGGCGTATCCTACGCCACCCTAGCGCAAGTGATCGCCATTATTGCCGAGGCGGATTCTAGTTTGGGACAGATTCCCCAGAATCACCTCTATATGGTGGAAGCGATCCGGCTCGACGGTACGGAGGAACAGAAGCGATTTTTCTTTGACTTGGTACTGCAAGGCAAACGGTTTGGGAACGCCTTCTCGGAGATCGGCACCAAGTCAGTGACGGACGTGCAAACCAAATTAACTCGCTCGGGCGATGGCTACGTTCTCAACGGACGCAAGTATTACTCCGCCGGCGCCCTGCTGGCCGATTGGATTCCCACGATCGCCGCCGATGAGAACGGCAAGACGATCGTCGCCTTTGTGGAACGGGACGCGGAAGGCTTGACTCTGCTCGATGATTGGACGAGTTTCGGTCAACGCACCACCGCGAGCGGCACGACGATTCTCGAAAATGTCCTGGTGAAACCGGAACACGTCATCCCTCACTATCTAGCTTTTGAACGGGCGACCCCGATGGGTGCGGTGGCACAGATTATCCAAGCGGCGGTGGACGTGGGCATCGCCAAGGCCGCCCTGCGCGATACCCTGTATTTCGTCCGCAACCATACTCGTCCCTGGGTGGATAGTAACCAGGAGAAGGGTTTTGAAGATCCCCTGACTCTCTACAATCTGGGCAACGTGATCCTACAGATCCACGCGGCGGAAGCCCTACTACGGCGGGCCGGGGAATTTATCGACGCGGCCTATGAATCCGGGTTAGAGGAGGCGAAAGTAGTGGAATCGTCGATCGCCGTCGCCGAGGCCAAAGCGCTCGCCACGGAAGCCTCCCTACTGGCCACCAATAAACTCTTTGAACTGGCCGGCACGAAGTCCACCCTAGAGGAATTTAACTACGATCGCCACTGGCGCAACGCCCGCGCCCACACCCTCCACGATCCGGTGCGCTGGAAATACTATGCGATCGGCAATTACTTCCTCAACGGTGCCAACCCGCCCCGCCATCCTTGGCTATAAGTCTGCGGGGGGAAGGGGAGCGCCCTCCCTCTCCTCCTGATTTCTACCTTCGATCGGTCACACTACTGTAGAGGAAATATGAGTGTTGCCCATCCGCTCCAGAAACGGAATATCTGGAAAAATCAACCCTTTAAGGGACTCTTGTTCATCGGCATTATCGCTGTGGTCAGTCTGGTTTTTGAACTGATCTTCACGGGCCTATTCGCTCTAGATGTAAACGAAAAATTAGTTTATATCACCCTCTGTTTTGTCTGGTGGTGGCATCTGGGTTTTTCCCTAAATGGCTATCCGGGTTCTCGATTTTTTTCCCATCGCTTCGGACGGGGAACCGTTAATTTAGCGATCTTGCTGCTGTTGGTCTATCTGACTGGAGAAGCGTGGAAATTTATCTTCACCCCCGCCCGTCTCACCGATACCCCCGTAGGTTTGTGGGGACAAACCGCGATTGTTGCCGCCTGTGCCAGTCTGTTCTTTTTCGATAACACGATCGTGGCTTCCGAAGAACTCCAAGACCGACATCCCACCAGTGGATTTCTCAACATCTTTTTTGCCGTTTTTATGGTCGCTCCCGCCCTCACTTTTCTACCGCAGCTCTGGGGATTAAAACCGTTCTATATTCCTTGGTACTGGTATCCCCTCTCCACGGTATTCGGTAGTTTTTTCGAGCGCTGGCCGCTCGCTCAACTGGGCCTAACCATGCCGCGTCTGGGCTTTCGACCTACCGGGGCGGTATTATTTCTCACCCTCCTGATGGCGTTTTTTCTCCGGCTGGCGGGGATGGATTTATTCACCACGGCGACCGGCCCGACCTTCGCCGCCATCTGGACAACGGTGGGTTTGGGTTTACTCTGGCAATTCAATCTCTGGCCCTTTCAAGGACTTGCCCAACCGGCCAAGGGAATCATTACATCGGTGATTAGTTTGGTCATCTCGCTGATTCTTTACGCCGCAACGGAAGTCCTCTTCGGTCCGGCCAATATCCGACCGGGACTGTACTGGTGGTTCGATATTCTCTGGGTGCAGGTGTTTCTCATGGCCCCGGGATTGTACGACGGGATCGGACTCTGGCAAAGTCGCGCTGAGATAACCGCTGATCGCCCTGCCGAAGCCGTATCTCGTTCCTGATCCGCGAGACCGTTATTACCCATTATTACCAATCTAGGAGATTTACGATGGCGAATATTCTCTCGATCGCTGGCAATCCCACCGCTCCTTCTAAAACCTACGGATTCGTTCAATACGTCAACGAACTCCTAGAAAAAGAGGGATTTCATACCGATACGATCGCCGTGCGGGACTTCTCGCCGGAAGACCTCATCTACGGACGCTACGATAGTCCGGCCCTAGAACCGATAAAAGCTCTACTAGGACAGGCCGACGGGATTATCGTGGCCACCCCGATCTACAAGGCCGCCTACACCGGACTGCTGAAAGCTTTCTTGGATTTACTGCCGCAGGGGGCGTTCGCCAACAAAGTGGTACTGCCGATCGCCACTGGAGGCACGATCGCTCATCTACTGGCGATCGATTATGCCCTCAAGCCGGTTCTCTCGGAACTGAAGGCGCGTCACATTCTCGGCGGTATTTATGCGATCGATAAACAATTGCAATTCCAGGCCTCTGGCCAACTCCAACCCGATGAGGAGATCGGGCAAAGAACCCAAGAGGCGGTACGGGATTTCGTCGTTGCGGTGAACCTACATCGAGCGGCCACGAAGGAAAAAACCCCTACCCCCCTGCCCGTACATACATAAAAGTGTCAGCTTGTCAAGATTCCTTTGAACTATTTTTATGAGCGAGCCTACCCTATCGATTGCCTCTTCCTCTCGAATCATCACCCTGGCGCGACGGAACCCGGTCGAACCGAGGTTTACCATGGTCGATCGGGCCCTCGATGCCCTACGATCTGGGCAAGCCATCGTCGTCGTGGACGATGAAAAACGAGAGAACGAGGGGGATTTAATCTGCGCCGCCGAGTTTGCCACACCGACGATGATTAATTTCATGGCTACCCGGGCCCGGGGGTTGATCTGTCTGGCCATGACCGGCGATCGCCTAGACGAATTGCAATTACCGCCGATGGTGGAGAAAAATGGCGATCACCATCAAACCGCTTTCACCGTCAGTATCGATGCGGCGCCGCACCACGGCGTTACTACGGGGATATCGGCGAGCGATCGCTCCCGCACCATCCAAGTGGCGCTTTCCCCCACCACTACCCCCGATGATCTCAGCCGTCCGGGGCATATTTTCCCGCTCCGAGCGCGAGCGGGTGGGGTTTTCGAGCGGGCAGGACATACCGAGGCGGCGGTGGATCTGGCTCGTTTAGCTGGACTCTACCCCGCCGGAATAATCTGCGAGATCCAGAACCCCAACGGCTCGATGGCGCGTTTACCGGAGTTGATGAGCTACGCGGACGAGTACGGTCTACCGATTATCCGAATCACCGATCTGATCCGCTATCGCGAAGGGGTAGAATCCTCGGTATCGCGGGAAGCGATCGCCCGTCTGCCTACGGAATTCGGCGAATTTAATATCTACGCCTATCGCGACCTCCTCGATGGTTCGGAAGCGACGGCGATCATCAAAGGCGATCCGGACAAATTCGGAGAGCGGACGACTCTGGTCCGAATTCATTCCCAGTGTTTTACCGGGGATGTTCTCGGTTCCTCCCGTTGTGATTGTCGCCAACAACTGCATATCGCCCTGAAATCGATCGAAACCGCCGGACAAGGGGTTGTGGTCTATCTTCCACAGGAGGGACGAGGTGTCGGTCTGATCAATAAGCTCAAGGCCTACTCCCTACAGGATCTCGGCCTAGATACGGTAGATGCCAACAGGAGGCTAGGATTCGAGGCGGACGGGCGTACCTATCGGCTGGGAGCGCATATTCTCAAGGATTTGGGGGTAGCCGATATCCGTTTACTAACTAATAATCCCCAAAAAGTTCAGGGTCTCCGAGATTGGGGGATCAACATTGTCGAGCGAATCCCTCTCGTCATGCCTCCAAACTACCACAATCAACAGTATTTGCTGACAAAGCGCGAAAAACTAGGGCATCTGTTGCCGTTTAGCTAGGGTTGGCTGAATAAATCTAAAAACCTTGTTGGGTAAAACTTTTAGACCTTTTGGCCATCAAAAAGTAATGGATAGGGGAGTGATCGGGGGAAAAATTCAGGGACTTTTTCCCTGAAAATTAGGTAATTGACCCCCTCAAAATCGGTAAAACCCTACACCCCACACCCCACACCCTACACCCTGCCCCCACGAAAAACTTTTTGCCGCAAACCCTAGCTAATCACTCCCCTTTTCTAGCGTAGGGGTCGGAAAAAGAGCAATGCCTGTTGGCAAAGCGGCGGAAGTTCTGCCCGTGTTCTCAAGATAGGACTCCTATTCTCCAGGCCTTAGGATTCTGCGGTTTTACCCTGGAATTCTGCTACAGCACCGGCTTGGGATAACGAGACTTTCTCAATTGCTGCCGGAGATATGGGAATCGATCGAGCGCGGTTCCGAGGATTCGTCTGGCCAAAAAACACCGACTATCTCTATTTTTTGGATGTGAGGATTTCGATGGTTTCTGTCTCTTGTAATTCGTTATGGCGACCTTCTCTCCTACTGGGAAGCGTTTTCTTTGCCGTACCCGCGTTCGCTCAAATCGACCCTTCGGGTTTACCGCTAACCGATATGTCGAAAAACCATCCCGATCCAGCGATGGCGCAACTCACTTCTGTGTCCCAACTTGCCGATGTTCCGCCGACGGGCTGGGCGTTCGAGGCACTGCGATCGTTAGTGGAACGCTATGGCTGTATTGTCGGCTATCCCGACCGCACCTATCGGGGCGACCGCGCCTTAACCCGTTGGGAATTTGCCGCCGGTTTGAATGCTTGTTTAAACTCGATCGAGCGATCGCTGCAAGCAGGGGTTTCGATCGCCCAAGGAGATCTCGATACACTCAAGCGCCTTGCCCAGGAATTTCAGGCCGAGTTAGGGGCTTTAGGGGCGAGAGTGGATAACCTAGAAAACCAGGCTGCTTTCCTAGAAGACCATTCCTTTTCGACGACCACGAAACTACTGGGTGAGGCGATTTTCGTGGTCGCCAACGCCTTTCAAGGTGCGAGGGAGGGGAGCAATACCGTGTTTCAAGATCGCGTGCGTCTTCGGTTCGTCAGCAGTTTTACGGGCAAAGACCAGTTAAACGTAAGGTTAGATGCCGGTAATGCCCGACGATTTAATCTGGGGGATGGGACTCCGGAAGCTACTCAATCCTTTAACCTAGTTCCCTCTCTAGACAATAATGTCAATATCGGTTGGCTCGCCTATTATTTTCCCATTGGCGAGCGCATTTCCGCCTATATTGCAGCGGTCAATGGTGTCACCTACGATTTTATCCCGACGCTGAACCCCTATCTCGATAGCGGTACGGGCGGCGGAAAAGCACTAACCGTGTTTGCGTCCGCCAACCCCATTTACCAGATCGGTGGGGGTGCGGGAGGTGGCTTTAACTATCAACTGAGCGATCGCTGGATCGCCAGCTTGGGTTATCTGGCCGGGGATCATGCCGCTCCCAATCCGGGTAGTGGTCTTTTTAATGGTCAATACGCTGCGATCGCCCAAATCGCTTGGCTCGATTCTCGATCGGGTTTCGGGATCACCTACGTCCACGCCTACCAAAATCGGGGAGATTTATTTGACATCGGCAGTAGTTTTGGTATTGTCGGCACTAGGCAGGCTAATAATCCTTTTGGCACCCCATTGATCAGTGATTCCTTCGGTGCGTCGGGGTTCTTTACCATCACGCCGAACTTGGCGATTAATGGTTTCCTGGGCTATACCAACTCTAGAAATCTCCAAGGCCACGGAAATGCTGACATTTGGTACTATAGTCTAGGTTTCGCCTTTCCCGATGTGGGCAAAGATGGCAATCTGGGCGGTCTCGTGGTTGGCGTTCAGCCCTATCAAGCCAATAATCCCACGGATGCCAAGGATTTACCTATCCATGTCGAGGCTTTTTACAAATATCAAATTAATGACAATATCGCCATCACTCCTGGCTTATTTTGGCTGATCAACCCCGGTCAAAATAGTAATAATACCAGTGTTATTATCGGTACACTGAGAACCACATTTACCTTCTAGCAATCAACAAAATTTACCCCTATACCTTCCTGTTTAGGGGGATTCGATATATCTAAGGAATCTCGATCATGTCAGTATCCCCTAGTCAGTCTGCCGATTATTATCTATCTCTCGCGGTTTCTCTGGCATCGGAATTCGCCATCGATGCAGTGGAGCGAGACCATCAGGGTGGAACCCCGAAACTGGCGCGCGATCGCCTCCGCCAAAGTGGTCTTTTGACCTTATTGATTCCCCGAGAATACGGTGGTTCTGGCGAGAGTTGGATTACCTTATTTCGCATCGTTCGAGAGTTCGCCCAAGTCGATAGCTCGATCGCTCATATTTTTTCCTACCATCATCTTGGGGTGATCGTTCCCCATCTTTTCGGGACGATCGAACAGAAGGAATACTACTACAAGGAAACCATCCGACAGAATTGGTTTTGGGCGAATGCGTTAAATCCCTTGGATCGTCGGACAGCGATCGCTTCCGAGGGCGATATTTTCCGACTAGAAGGCAAGAAAAGCTTCTGTTCCGGTTCGTGGGATTCTGACATTTTACCCGTTACGGCGATCGATCAGGAGACGGGGAAAATATCGGTTCTTGTGGTTCCCACCCAGCGTGAGGGAGTAGAACTGCACGCCGATTGGGATAATATGGGTCAACGGCAAACCGATAGTGGTAGTGTTTCGTTTCATAATGTGGCGATTTACCCCCGCGAGTTTTTCGGTTCGCAAGCCTTTCCTGCGCCACCTTTCGCCACTTTCCGCGCCTGTTTAACCCAGTTGAATCTAGCCAATATCTACCTGGGGATTGCCCTGGGGGCTTTTGAGGCCGCACGACGGTACACGAGAGAGCAAACCCGTCCTTGGCTAACTGCCGGGGTCGAGCGAGCGACGGAAGCTCCCTATCTCCTCCATCGTTACGGCAGTCTGTGGGTCGATTTAGAGGCGGCCAGGGGTTTGGTTGATCGAGCAACGGAAATTCTACAGGACGCGTGGGAGGAACAATGGGAGCTCACCGCAGAAAAGCGCGGTCGCTGTGCCGTGGCGATCGCAGTGGCCAAGGTGGCGGCGACACGGGTGGGATTAGAGGTGGTGAATCAAATGTTCGAGGTCATGGGGGCGAGGGCGACATCGAGTTCCTACGGGTTTGATCGCTACTGGCGGAATCTACGAACTTTTACCCTTCATGATCCTGTGGATTACAAAATTCGCGATCTGGGCAATTGGATTGTCAATGAAAAATTCCCGGAACCGAATTTTTATTCTTAATAACGCTCTCCTAAGAAACAGAGCTAGTCATAGAGGGTGGGAGAGGCTAAGGAATTATCTCAAAGCCAAGGGAGTGGGCTTTTTTTGCTCAGGTTTTGCACGAGTTGCTCTAACTGTAGTTTCAACTAAAAAATGTACATGATCTCGAGCAACTCCGCTCTCTAGAAACTTAATTTCATAACGTTTTTCTATCTCTAAACAGACTTCTTTCAACAGGCAATCTACCTGTTCATCAAAAAGGGTTCTTGCGATATTTAGTTGGGAAAACTAGATGGTATAGCAAGACGCTCATCCCATGCTGTACGATCTATTGCTAACAAAACACACTCTAATTCTGGTATTTCCTGAACATACCTTTTCATTCACTGGTTTTGGTTGGGACGACAATCTTCTAATGGGACTTAGACAAAAAACAAATCGAGAAAAGCCTCAACTCCAATCCCCGCTTGGGATTTACTTCGAGAAGCCCAAAATCGCTGAAACCCAGATATATCAAGGAAAATCATAAATCGAGGTTAACCCTTTGTCCCGTAATGGTTTGAGCCTTTTTTGCTGACCGAAAACGCCTAAGTCCCACTAAATATTCTCGTTTTCAAGGTTTAATTGGGCAATAGCTCTATCAATTAAATCACAGCCCTCCGCCAGGGATTCGATGCGCGAAAACCGATCGCGCCAAACCGCCGCACCGGTAAAATCCTGACAATACCAAGCCAGATGTTTCCGGGCTTGCCAAATACCGCGTTGTCCCTTGTATAGCCATAGCCCCTGTAAATGCTCTTTAGCTAGGCTTAACAGGTCAATAGAGGTAGGTTTCGGCAACTTTTTGCCTGTTTTGAGGTAATAATCGATTTCCCCCACCAAATAGGGATAACCGAGAGTTCCCCGCGAACACATCACCCCATCGGCCCGGGTAAATTCCAAACAATTAATCGCCGCTTCCACAGAAACAATATCACCATTAGCAATGACAGGAATCGATAAAACCTCCTTCACCCGTTTAATCCATTGCCAATCGGCCGGCCCGTGATAACCCTGTTCCCTAGTGCGTGCGTGCAGGGTCAACATTTGCGCTCCCGCATCTTCCAAACGACGGGCAAAATCGATAATATTAATCTCCTGAGCGTTCCATCCCAAGCGAGTTTTCACCGTTACCGGCACCGATACCGCTCCCACCACTTCCCTAACAATTTGCTCGGCAATTTCTGGCTGTCGTAAAAGCGAAGAACCGCCGCCTTTTTTAGTAATTTTATTAACTGGACAACCCATGTTAATATCGATGGTCATCGCTCCTTCTTTAACCGCTTTTTCCGCCGCCACAGCCATAAAATCGGGACGGCAATCAAATAATTGCATACTAATTGGTTGTTCTTTGTCCCCGATAACCATCAATTGCGGTAACTCTTGCAGCCGGGAGATTTCTGTCGCATTGACCATCTCGGTATAGAGCATGGAATCAGGAGCAAAGCGTCTCACCAAGCACCGAAAAACTAAATCGGTGACACCGGATAAAGGTGATTGCAAGACGCGGCTATGCACTTCTAAGTTACCGATTTTGAGAGGGGATGAGTAGATAGCCATAGGACAGGTTAAAAAATCAACAGCCAACACCAGCAAACCGAACAATTAGGGGATAGTTCCGTCACTGTCCGTCACTGTTAGTATTTTGCCAACCCCTAATATATGCTTAACCGTCATCTTCTAGTCTAAAACTACCTGTATGATGATTGGAGAGGATAGAATCCTATCTCCCCTAAACGAGTAATTAAACAAAAATTTCGCTTTTTTTTATGGATAATCTGCAACTCTGGCAACGTTACCAAGATTGGTTATACTATCACCCTAACCTAGAACTTTATCTCGATGTCAGTCGGATTCCCTTCGATGAGGCTTTTCTCAAAGGTCTAGAAGCAAAATTTGAGCGCGCTTTCCAAGATATGGCAGCTTTAGAACAGGGTGCGATCGCAAATCCCGACGAACAGCGTATGGTCGGCCACTACTGGCTGCGCGCTCCTGAACTCGCTCCTAACCAGGAATTGCGGGACGAAATCACCGAACCGATAGCACAGATCAAAGAATTTGTCAAGAAAATTCACTCCGGAGCGATTAAGCCGCCCAATCGGGCAAAATTTAGCCATATTCTCTGTGTAGGCATCGGGGGGTCTGCTTTGGGTCCCCAATTCGTTGCCGAGGCTCTATCCCCCCTTAATCCCCCCTTAGAGATTGCTTTTATTGATAATACCGACCCCAAAGGTATCGATCGCACCCTAGCCCATTTACCCTTAGCTACCACCCTCGTTATCGTCACCAGTAAATCCGGCGGCACTCCCGAAGCGAGAAACGGAATGTTAGAGGTCCGCAACGCTTACGAAAAACTGGATTTAGACTTTCCGCAACACGCGGTCGCCGTCACTATGCCGGGTAGCCAACTAGACAAATACGCCCAAGATTGGCTAACTCGTTTCCCCATGCAGGATTGGGTCGGTGGTCGTACATCAGAACTATCCGCCGTCGGTCTTCTCCCGGCCGCTTTGCAGGGTATCGACATTGATGAAATGTTAGCCGGGGCCAAAGAAATGGACATGGCCACCCGCGTCCATAACCTGAAAAAAAACCCTAGCGCCCTACTTGCTCTAGCTTGGTATCATGAGGGCAAGGGCAAGGGAGAGAAAGATATGGTGATTCTGCCCTACAAAGACAGTCTCTATCTCTTTAGCCGCTATCTGCAACAATTGGTAATGGAGTCCCTCGGTAAAGAAAAAGACCTCGATGGTAATAAGGTGTACCAAGGGATCGCCGTCTATGGTAACAAAGGTTCTACGGACCAACACGCCTACGTCCAACAATTACGAGAAGGTGTTCCCAATTTCTTCGCCACTTTTATTGAAGTGTTAAAAGACCGGCAAGGAGATTCGATAGAAGTGGAAACTGGCTCCACTGCCGGCGATTTCCTCTCAGGATTACTGCAAGGTACTCGACAAGCTTTATACGAAAATAGTCGTCACTCTATCACTATCACTATCCCAGAGGTCACTCCCCGTCAGGTAGGGGCTTTAATTGCCCTCTACGAACGGGCCGTTAGTTTCTATGCTAGTTTAGTTAATATTAACGCCTACCATCAACCCGGGGTAGAAGCAGGGAAAAAAGCCGCCGCTTCTATTCTGGATTTACAAAGAAAAATCGTGCAAGTTGTTCGGGAAACGGGAACTTCTCTCGACCTAGCCACTCTAGCGGCCAAAATCGGCGCTAGTGACCAAGTTGAAGCTATCTATAAAATTGTCCGTCATCTCAACGCTAATCGGCGCAGTTTAACTATTACCGGCGATTTAAGCAAACCGGAAACGCTCCAAATCTCTACCCGCTAATCAGTTATCAGTTATCAGTTATCAGTTATCAGTTATCAGATGTAAGTTTTAAGTTAATTAGTTAGTTATCTTTATCTTTATCCCTGTTTACTGATCACTGAATGTAACCAACCATGGAAATGCTAGAAAACCTGAAAATGGCTTTTTCCGCTTTGATGGGCAATAAACTGCGTAGTGGTCTGACCATGCTAGGAATTGCTATCGGTAACGCCTCCGTCATTGCCCTAGTGGGGGTGGGTGAAGGAGCGCAAAAAGTCGCCCTCGAGCAGTTTGAAGCTCTCGGACCGAATGTTTTATTTGTTTCCACCTCCTCGCGCAATGTCCGGCGGACAATTCCTAATCCCCGGCCTCTCACCTACGA
Organism: Microcystis sp. M53598_WE2; assembly: GCF_030067735.1. Lineage (NCBI taxonomy): Bacteria > Bacillati > Cyanobacteriota > Cyanophyceae > Chroococcales > Microcystaceae > Microcystis > Microcystis sp. M53598_WE2. The sequence goes on from NZ_JASJFE010000009.1 coordinate 13,135, forward strand.
AGATGCTCAAGCGATCGCATCTCAAGTTCCCGCCATTGCCGCCATTTCTCCCGAATTGAGCGGTAAAAGAATTTTATCCTTCGGTAATAGAACCAGTAATAGCCCCCTGATTGGGGTGGGAGCCGAATACCTAAATGTGCGTAACCGTCAACTGTCTAAAGGTAGATTTATTATGGAATCTGACCTGAAACGGGATAATCGGGTGATTGTCTTGGGATCGGAATTAGCTAAAAATCTCTTTGGTAATCGCAATCCCGTCGGCGAAAATCTTCGCATCGGCAATCTTAGTTTTCAAGTCATTGGAGTTTTACAGGCGAAAGGCTCCTTATTTGAGGCTAATCAGGACGATCGAGCTTTAATTCCCCTAACTACCATGTCTAATCAGGTTTTAGGGCGCAATTCTATCTATGGCATTCCCCTGACTCATATTTCTGTCTTGGCCAAAAACTCTGCCCAAATTAAAGCCGCTCAGTTTCAGATTAGCAACCTGCTGCAAATGCGTCATCAGGTCAGCGACGAGAATTATGTGCAGGTTTTCCTCCAAACCACAGTCTTAGAAATGGCCAAAGAGACTAACGATAGTTTAACTAGAATGTTAGCCTCGATCGCCAGTATTTCCCTTTTTGTCGGGGGAATCGGTGTCATGAATATTATGCTCGTGTCAGTCACGGAAAGAACCCAAGAAATCGGGTTAAGAAAGGCTTTAGGAGCCAAAGAAGGGGATATAAAAGGTCAATTTCTCATTGAATCGGTGATTTTAGCTACCACTGGCGGAATTATCGGGATTTTTGTCGGCATTCAAGGAATGTATCTAGCGGGAATTTTTGCCGCTTTAACCACCAGTGTCTCAATCCCTGCGATAATTCTCGCTTTAGGAGTTTCTAGTGCCATCGGTCTGATTTTCGGTGTTGTTCCCGCTCATCGTGCCGCTAAATTAGATCCAATCGTTGCTTTGAGAAGATTATAGGACTTCTGACAAAAGTAAGCTCTTGAGCTGCTATCAGGTCATACCATTTTTCCTTATTCGTGGCAGGCATCATAGTCCCCTCTCCCACCCTGACAGGTGTAGGTTTATTACAAAGAGGTGAGCAGTCACACACTCATGGCGAGAAAATCAAGCTAGAGATTTAGAGGAGCATAGCGAAAGACAATGCTAAACAACAAACCCACATTCCGCACCCTAAAGTGTCACATTGAAAATTTTATCTAAATCGTCAAAACGATTGCCGGCTCTGAATTACAGGCTAATTTGTTTGCCCAGCAGATGCACAATTGGCGCTAAAAATCTGATAGCTCTGATACCAAATTATTGAGATGGACTCTCATTAAGCTGGCGAGCGCTGACTAGAGTGTGACACTTCACGATTCTTAGTAATCGCTAAAAGTCTTACTATACCTGGACTTCCCCCGTATAAACATACTAGCTATGGCTAAAAGTCTTATAGAGCCTGAGTTAAAGCCATATAATACTAATG
>NZ_JASJFE010000682.1:0-2426 GCF_030067735.1 Microcystis sp. M53598_WE2
TTACTGGTCGATTTACTATCTTTGGATGGTCAAAAGGCAGTTTACCCCTAGAGGTACTTTGGCAAAGATGGGTAACAATGATCGCTCGTTTATTTTATAATTTTAGTTTAGCCAATCCCACCATCAACCCTATTATTGAATACTGCCTAATTATCCTCGTCATCATCTCCTTTATTTATCTGAGCAAAAAAGCCGATAAAAAAGTTTTTACCCTGATCATTCTCCTGACAATTATCCCCTTTTTCTCTCTTTTAGCATGGGATCTAATCAGAGGATTTCGCTACACGGCTGTGGGCAGATTTTACTTACCGAGTTTTCTCGGTATGCTGCTGGCAGTTACCTTTTTACTAAGCAACGGATTACAGCAGCGCCAAGGCTGGGCAAAAATTCTCTTAATATTATTGCTAGTTTTCGGATTAATTGCCAAAATTCCCTATCCACCGCCGGCAGCTAGATATGTGGGTTATGGTAGTAATATTCCCAATGCTTATACAATGATTAATCGCAGTCAAAAACCTCTAATTATTTCAGAACATTGGTTAGATACCTTGCCCCTTATCCATACTACTGATGCTAAGACCAAGTATTTATTTGTTCAGTCGAACCCTAGAGTTTCCATCCCATCCTTAAAAAATCAATTTACCGATATTTATCTCCTCAATCCTTCCCCCAGTCTCAGACAATATTTAGATGACCAGTCTATACAATTATCCCCTACGGAAAATCAAGCCTTTTGGCGAATTGATTAAAAAACCATTGACCCCTCTTGCCAAAACAGACCACAACCTGATAGACTCAATCAACCAAGGCTTCAGGGAATAGAATTGGGCAGTTCATCCCTAAGAGGGATTGACTTTTACAAAGTTTTATGCTTGCTCAACTGGAGAGTCCCCGAAATCTGGTGATTAAGAGTTTTAGCCTCTTGGCTACCGGACTGACTAAGCAGACCTAACAAATTCAACTGTATGATACCGAGTCAAGACATCGGCGAGGCAGTAGATTCAGTCAGAAAAACTGACGCACAAGACTTCTCTAATTTAATGCCTAGACCTGGCTGGCAACAAGTGGCGGGTTTAGGTAGAGACTGTTTTTGGTATTGAACCCCGATTCTTTTCGTTCTTTACCGGTTTTAGTGATTGCCAATAGGGATTTTAAGCCCGTAATTGGTTGAAAATTTCTATTTATTCGCAAAAATTCCCAGTCGCTCCCTGTACTAATCCTAGAGATCGACTTCATGATCAGTAATTTTCCCCAACCAATTCTCTGGAAATCAGCTTCCAGAACAATTTAGTTATTTTATGAGTAGCAATGCCTTAACCAATCGTGAACATCTAATCGAACTGTATAATCGAGGTGAACGCAACTTTGCGGAAGTCAGACTTAGCGGAGTCAATTTAAAGAGACAGTGTTTAAACCAGATTAACCTAAGTCATAGTTACTTAAAACGAGCCAATTTAGCCGAAGCTTGTTTAATTAACGCTAATTTCAAGGACGCTTCCCTCGAAGAAGTTAATTTAAGCAAAGCTTGTCTTATCGATGCTAACCTGACTAAAGCCGACCTTTCTGGGGCAAATTTGCGCCAAAGTCAACTAAGCGGCGCAATTTTGAGTAATACTGTTCTCAAAAAGGCTGATTTAAGTTCTGCCTGTTTAATTCACAGTAGCTTACTTTTTGCTCAACTGTTGAAAGCGAATCTCGAAGCCGCTAATCTCACCTCAGCCACTTTAACCCATGCCATGGCGGGGAAAGCTAACCTAAAACGGGCTATTCTCACTCGTGCTATTCTTAGCTCTGCTAATCTTAGCCATGCTAACTTAAAAGAGGCTAACCTAATTCGAGCCTATCTCTATCAAGCTAATCTGGAAAACTGCCATCTTCAATACGCCGACCTCAGCTATGCCGATTTGCGCGGGGCGGATTTACGCGGGGCGGATTTACGTTATGCTAACCTCGAAGGTGCTAATCTGACGGGAGCTAACCTCAATTGTAGCGATTTTGAGGGAGCTAACTTAACTGGAGCCGATTTAAGTAAAACTGACGCTAATAAAGCCAATTTTCGCCAGGCTAACTTAACCGGTTGTAATCTGCTCGGCGCTAATTTAGCCTCCGCTAACCTTTCCGGTGCTAATCTACACCAAGCGGGATTACTCTTGAGTTATTTAGTGGGAAGCAATCTTAAACGAGCTAATCTCAAACAAGCTAACTTAATTGGGGCGATTTTAACCGAAAATAATCTTCTTTCTGCTTCCCTCGAAGAAACTATTCTTCCTAACGGTAGTCGCGGTAATCTCCTTTCCTAATATTCCTAGAAAAACCCGGTTGTAGAGACTTTTCTGCCGAGGTTTCTATAACCGTGGGGAGTGGGGATAATAACTGGACTTCCCCTTTGACAAAAGGCCATAACCTGTGCTGTAGGAGGGATTAAA
>NZ_JASJFE010000741.1:0-6072 GCF_030067735.1 Microcystis sp. M53598_WE2
TCCCACCGAAAAACTAATGCGCTCCGGGGTTTGGGGGGTTCTACCCCCCAAAAGTCTGGATTTAGGACAAAAAATCTAGAAAGCACAGTTTTTAAAAAGAGGTTATGATAAAACCCGAACTTACAGCGTTTCTAGCAAAGATGAAGTGTAACCCAATTTGGTATCGACTCTTGACTCCCCAAAAGGAAAACTTCGTACCTCACCATTAAGATAACTGCTATAAATCAGTCAACTGCCGATTATTCATCCTGTAATTTTTCGCGCACATTGCGAACAATCCGCGATAATTCACTCTTTTCATCGACGCTAATTTTAGTCGGGGAACCACTAATAATCCGCTCGTAATTGCGGAAAGAATCCTTGATATCCGCCCCATCCTGACTGATAGTATATTCACGAATCCCTTTATCGTGCCAAGAACCGCGCATCTTAAAGACGTTAATCGCTCGCGACATTTCGCCGCGAATTTCCACATACTGCAACATTAAAATCGTGTCGGTAATCGTAGAAATATGGGATTCGGTGATCGAGTGCGCTCCCATGAATTGGTCGGTGGTATTGGTGAAAAATCCCGTAATTTCCTCCTGTTTGGCGTATCCTGTCACCCCGATCACAAATTGCCGAAAAGCATTATTTGTCACCCCGCGCGCGAGTGCCGATAGAGAATCGATGGCAATACGGGAGGGTTTAAATTCCGAGATTTCCGACTTAATCATCTGTAAATGGTCTTCTAATCCCGCCGATTCGGGGTAAGAACACAATAATTTTAATAATCCCTTGCGTTCCATCTCCTCAAAATCGATCCCCCAAGAAGAAGCATTTCGGGACAATTGGGCGCGAGATTCTTCATAAGCGAACAAAATCGCCCGCTCACCGCGCCGACAGCCTTCTTCCAGAAATTTACTGACTAAGAGAGTTTTACCCGTACCTGTTGCTCCTGTAGCCAAAATAATCGAATCCTTGAAAAAACCGCCCCCACACATATCATCGAGGGTTTTTACTCCCGAAGAAATGCGGACATTAGAGGAGCGCTGAGTTAAACGCATCGCACCGAGGGGGAAGATATTAATGCCATCATTGGTGATAGTAAAGGGATATTCCCCCTTCATGTGGGTTGTTCCCCGTAATTTGAGGATTTCCGCCGTTCTGCGTCGCCTTTCTCCCTCTAGGACGTTCCGCATAATTACCACATTATCAGAGACAAATTCCTCTACACCAAAACGGGCCACCGCTCCGTATTCTTCGATACGTTCCGTGGTCATAATTGAAGTCACTCCTAATAATTTTAACCGGGCCACGAGCCGAAAAATTTCCCGCCGCACCACTGACACCGCTTCGTACTGCTGAAAAACAGCAGTTACAGAGTCAATTGATACCAGTTTTGCTTTATATTTGGTAATTGCGTATTGAATGCGCTCGATCAGGGCCGAAAGATCAAAACTACCCACCACCTCTTGACCTTCCGGATCCGGAGAAGCATCGAGAATAAATAACTTACCCTGGTCAATTAATTCTTCTAAATCCCAACCAAAACTATAGGCATTTTGGATAATATCGGTGGGAGATTCTTCAAAAGTAACAAACAGTCCCGGATAGTCAAAATACTTGATCCCGTGGTAGAGAAATTGCACAGCAAGCAGGGTTTTTCCCGTGCCAGAAGTGCCACTAACTAAGGTAGTTCGCCCCATGGGTAAACCACCGTGAGTGATCTCATCAAAACCTTCAATTAGGGTTCTAATTTTGCGAACACCTTTCGGTTTAATCGGTGGATTCAATTGGCTATTAGAGTTAGATTGAGTCATTATTTATCCAGCGAATATTTAAAGAGTAGGATTTTTATCTAATTTTTCCACAGAAACATATCAGGCCTGACTAGATACTTTATACCATCTTGATGTCCCTTGACTCTTGACTTTCCCATAAACGTACTAGATTACGCCCCGATCATTTCTCCTTCAATAAATATAACCCGTCTAATCACCTATTGCCGAAGGCCTAGCTATCATTTTCTCGTTCACGAATTTCCTCGTACAGTAAGTCTAAACCGATCAGAACCTTCTCTCGATCGGACAAATCACCGATAATTTTCCGCACCGGGGGAGGGAGGACTTTCGCGAGGGTAGGAGTAGCGAGAATCTTGTCTTCCTCCGCTAGTTGCGGGTTTTTCAGCACGTCAATCACCTTGAGCGCATACACTCCCTGAAATTCCTCTTCTAGGATATTTTTCAGGGTTTTCAAGGCGCGCACGGAGTTGGGGGTGTTCCCAGCGACGTACAGTTTTAAAACATAGGTTTTTTTAAAGACGCTCATAGGTTAGGATCAAAGGGGCTGGGGATATGAGTTCATTGTTATTTATTGGGGATATTTTAGTCTATTCCCAATAATAAATCATAAGGGATATCCTCGCGAGGTATGGAACGACGATACATTTCCCCCAAGTGAGCAAGGATATCAATGAGAGCGAGACGATAATCTAGGAGAATTTCCTCACTTCTGCCTTCTAATTTTAACTGTTGGGAAAATTCATCCATTAACTCCATGTGAACTTCCAGAATTTGCGACACTGAGAGATCGGTAAAAAAGACATTATTAACCAACTCATCGATCGCTTGATTAATCGGATAATCCTGTTGGAAGTAATTTAAAATAATCTCCCGATAATCTCTTCTTACTTCCCGTAGTAATTCTTTTTTTTCCTCCGGGGCAAGATTGCGATAGAATAGCTGCGGGTTGCGTTTGTAGTAAACACCTAAATAGCCGAGTCTTTCTTTTAATTTTTCCGCTAAACGGCGCTGTTGTAGGAGGAGAAAACTGTGATTATTTTCCACGGGATTTGGTTGGTTAACAATCGTGGTAGGTTCGGAAAAAGAGCAATTAGGAGCTAAATGGAGAAATCGAGCGATCGCTTGGTCGATTACCGAGGTGATGCTGTCTAATTCCTTGACGGTAATTTGTAATTCGGCACTATGATAGAGACAGGTGGGAGAGTCATTCGTCTCGGCAGTGATGTTCTTGTCAGCGACAATGATCACTACTGGCAGTAAAATCCCCCCTTCGTAGAGTTGATTAAAAGTCGGCTGTAGGGAAGGATGAAAGACCACCAGCAAACAATCGATTTTTTCCTTCTGTGCCTCGATATTAGCCAGTAATTCGCTAGAAGACGACCCTAGGGTTAGATGATAGCGTTCATTAGCCAATAAAGCCGTCAAAGAATTAACCAGCCCCGGAGGTGAACTCACTCCCGTCAAGGGTGGGTCCGTTGGGACAAAAGCATAAATAGTCAGTCTCGGAGGCAACGTTTTCTCACCCGCAAGGTAGATAGAAAATAACAAACTATAGGTTAGGCTTTCTCTGTTGAGAAGACAACCCCCTCGCCATCAGATCGGGGAAGTTAAAGTTAACTTTGCTTTTTGGCAGTGGGTATTGTAGTTAATTGTAATCAATGGGGAGGTCGTCTAGATGAGCGAGCGTCATAATCAAGGTAGATTCAAGTTCTAGGACTACTAATAGTTTGGCCATCAGTTTGTTAATTATGCCCTAAAGTTACCGCCACCGCCCACCCAATTATCCCCATGCCTAGCGTTACCCTCAGCCTCCATCACTTTAATCAATCCGTCACTGCCTGTGAATTAATTATTGACCGGGCAAGTCTTTGCGATTTAATTAATACGGGCAATCCAGAAGCGATCGTGGTGGTGGATGAGCGGTATTGTCCCCTAGGACTGATTGAGAGTCAAACCCTGATTGCTTACCTCCTCTATCAACAACAGCACCCCGAAACCAAAAACCCCTCCTCCAGCTGCCTGGATCTGAGCGGTTGGCTGCGTCCGATTATCCCTCTTAACGCTCGCATGGCCGTAAGTGAGTTTCTGGCAACCCTGACGGGAGAAGCGCTCGCCTTCGTCCCCATTTTAGTGGATGCTCAGGGCAAACTGTTAGGACGCTTAGACACGGGCAAACTTCTCCAATTTTGTCTCGGGTACTCGATTCTCGATGATCCTCCCCCGCAGCCCCGCATCAGCGATCGCAATTCCCTCCCCCGCAGCGATCGTCCTCTGGAATTTCTGGAACAATTACCGCTGCCGCTGCTGCTCTACAGTCCAGAAGCGGGAATTTTATACCAAAATCAGGCTTGGTGTCAACAAATCGGGGCGGCTTTCCCCGCTAATATCGATAACTTTCCCTTTGCTTTGGTTAATGACCCCTTAACCCTCCCATCCCCCACCCACCCCCTGTTTCCCCAGCGTCTAGAAACGGTGACATCGGGTTTAGCCAAGACTTGGCGACTGTTGTCCGTGCCGTTAAATTGGGCGGATAATTATCCCTTGATCGAGAAAACTTCGGGACTGTGGTTACTGTTGGCCACCGATATCACGGAACAACAGCAATATTGTCAGGAATTAGCGGTTAAAAATGCCGATTTAGTCCATTTAAATCGTCTTAAGGATGAATTTCTCGCCTGTGTCAGCCATGAGTTTAAATCGCCCCTCACCGCCGTGATCGGTCTCTCCAATCTGCTGCGGGAAGAAAAAATCGGTGAACTTAACCCCCGACAGTCGAAATATGCCGATTTAATCTATCGCAGCGGTCGCCAGTTGATGGCTTTGGTCAATGATCTCCTCGATTTAACCCGCCTGGAGACAGGACAACTAAAATTAACTTTCACTAGAGTCAAAATCGATCGCCTCTGTCAACGGGTGTACGATATCATCGTCGATAAGTATCCCCAACGTCTCGATCTCCCCGGCAGCTATCGTCTTGACATTGAATCAGGGTTAGATTATGCCCTGGCCGATGAAGCCCGTTTACAACAGATGTTAGTGAATTTGTTAGATAATGCGGTTAAATTCACCATTGATGGCGGTAATTTCGGCATTAAAGTCAATCGTTGGGAAAATTGGCTGGCTTTTACCGTCTGGGATACGGGGATCGGTATTCCGGAAGAATCCCAGCATCTGATTTTTCAGAAATTCCAACAGCTAGAAAGTCCTTTCACCCGTCAATTTGAGGGTGCAGGTTTAGGTTTACTCCTCAGCCAAAAATTAGCGCGCTGTCACGGTGGCGATCTATCCTTTGTCTCCAAGGACCGGGAAGGCAGTCAATTCACTTTACTGCTGCCGGTTCATCCCCAAGCTGCCGATCAGGAGTCCGCCACTCCCCAGCGTCTGGTGTTAGTGGTGGAAGCTAATCCCCAAGTGATCGAACAGTTTGTCGATCGCTTGAGTGAATTGGGATTAAAAGCGATTATCGCTCGTAGCGGCACTGAGGCGATCGAAAAAGCCCGTCAGTTAAAACCCCGTTGTGTTTTTCTCAATCCCAATCTACCCCTGTTGTCCGGTTGGGATGTGTTAACGCTGCTGAAATCCCATCCCCAAACCAAAGATATAAAAGTTATTGTCACCGCTGCCGATTCTGAGCGCAACCGCAGTCAACAGCAAGGGGCCGATAGTTTTCTGGTTCCGCCGATCACATCGGCAGCGCTGCAAGCTTGCCTGAATCTGACCGTTTCCCCCATTCCTAGCCGCAAACGGCGCACTGCTCCGACTCTGCTGCGTTTACACGGCCATTATGCCCCCAATTTCTCCGATTTATCTTCCTTTAGCTGGATTTGGAATAATCAATTAGTTCGGGAGAATTATCGTTTTATTGAGGCCGATAGTTGCGAACAGGCGGAACTTTTAGCTGGTGTCTGGGAGGTGGACGCTATCTTAATCGATAGTTCGATCGCAGAAGATTTATACTCTTATCTGCAAACCTTGAGCGAGTCGCAAACCCTCGCTAATTTACCCCTAGTCACCCTTGATGTGGCTGTCACCGAGGTGGCCAATCAAATCCCCGGTTTAGCCGTTTTTCCCTGTTTGGCCCCCCCGACGGAAAACCGCATCGAACAGCTATTAAAGGTGATCGAGACTGCTGATCTGGCTTTTTCTCGCCACAAAGAGGGGTAAAGGGGATCGATACCAAATCCTGTTTTGAAAAGCTGATAACAATCGATCGTAAGTTAGCCAATGATAGTTAGGGTTTGCTGAATAATGGTAAAACCCTTTTAAAATAAGGCTTTTGACCTGTTAA
>NZ_JASJFE010000147.1:0-2160 GCF_030067735.1 Microcystis sp. M53598_WE2
AAACTGGTTTACTGGCAGTCGGAATTAGAATATAATCAAAGAGGATGGAAAAATGAAATTAGGAATTTCCGTCGTGCCATAAAAAGAATTATTGCCGATAGTCCTAGTCTACAGCCTTATCTAATTGAAATTTTTAACAACTCTTTTCAAGAAGCTCGTATTTCTTTGATCGAATTATCTGGAATGGCTGAAAACTTGGTCAGTTTAGCTCCAATTTGCACTATAGAACAGGCTTTAAATGAGGATTGGTTTCCTGAAATATCAAAATAATGGGGGTAATTATGGAAAAGAAATTATACGAAAAGGACTACTATCTCTGGCTAGAGAAAACCATATATTTACTAGAAAATCATCAATTTTCTGATTTAGATTTAGAGAATTTAATTGACGAAATAAAATCTATGTCTATCAGTCAACAGAAAGCATTAAAAAGCAATCTGATCGTGATTTTATGGCATTTACTAAAATACTTACAAGAGCCAGAAAAACAAACCAGAAGCTGGGCATTAACCCTTTTTGAGCAGCGAGAGAGAATCGAAGAAGATTTAGAAAATAGCCCTAGTCTTAAGAGTTTTTTAACAGAAGACAATTTAAAAAAATGCTATAATAAAGCCAGACAAAAAGCCGCTATTGAAACAGGGATAAACCTAGAGAAATTCCCGAAGGATTGCCCATTTACTTTGGCAGAAGCCCTAGATTTTGAATTTATTCCTAATCAAAATCAAAACATTTGACTTTTTACCGAAAACCTACTATAACCTAAAAGTGCCATAATATCCAAGTAATCATGTCCTTACATTTAGTTAATTCTTGCCATTCGATGCCCATTTCCCCGATCTTCAATCCGGCGGGAGATGATGCGATCGAAAACCGTTCGATCTGGTTTGGTAACACCACCAACCTGATGCAGTTAAACGATGTCCGCTACACCTGGGCCGTGGGTTTATATCAACAAATGCGCGAAAATTTCTGGATTCCGCAACGCTTAGATATCACTCAAGACGTAACTGAATACGGGCATCTTACCGATGAAGAAAGATATGCTTATGATGGTATTTTGTCCTATCTAACTTTTCTTGATTCCGTGCAAACCTGTAATATTCCCCACCTAAAAGGTAGCGTCACTGCGCCAGAAATTAGTCTTTGTATGGCGGAACAAATTTCTCAAGAAGCCATGCACAATCAAAGTTATCAATACTTAATTGAAACCATTATTCCCTCCGATCGCCGAGGCGAAGTTTATGACTTTTGGCGCACCGATAAAGTTCTCAAGGATCGCTGTGAATTTATTGCTAGTCTCTACCAGCAATATATCGATAAACAAACTACTGAAAGCTATTTTATCGCCCTTGTCGCCGATTATTTGCTGGAGAGTTTGTATTTTTACAACGGCTTTATCTTTTTCTATAATCTCGCTTCTCGACAGCTAATGTCCGGTAGTGCTGACGTTTTCAAAATGATCAACCGGGACGAATTAAGTCACGTCCGTTTGTATCAGAAACTTATTCCCGAAGCCATGGCAACTTTTTCCCATTCCGTTGAACAGATTTATGAGATGTTCGATACGGCCGTTAAACACGAATGTCGCTGGACAAATCACATTGTTGGCAACGACATTTTAGGTATTACCGAATACAGTACCGAACAGTACACCAAATACCTCGCTAATATTCGACTGAAAGCGATCGGACTTGAGCCTTTATACAGGGAAGAAAAGTATAACAAAAGTCCCTATAATCATCTGGAACGCTTCTCCGATACCAAAAAAGAAGGCCACACCAAAGCTAACTTTTTTGAAGCAACCGTTACCAGTTATACCATGTCTTCTGGCTTAACTGGATGGGATGAAATTTAAAATTTACGGGACAAGAATAACCCAATTCCTTACCATAAAGTGGCAATTTTGTCAAATATTTTGACAACTTTTGACCCTCTATTCGCTGGGGTGCAAGGGGCCTTTTGCTCCTTCGACCCCGCTCAACCTTTAACGATCCCTACTGGCATCTCGGTAATTATAAGTAGGGCTGGCTGAATAATGGTAAAACCCTTGTTGGTTAAGACTTTTAGAGTTTTTGTAAATCAAAAAGTACCAGATATGGGAGTGATCGGGGGGAAAATTCAGGGACTTTTTCCCTGAAAATTAGGTAATTGACCCCTTCA
>NZ_JASJFE010000653.1:0-4180 GCF_030067735.1 Microcystis sp. M53598_WE2
TAGTTTTCTGCTTCTATGATAACCCTAATTAACGCTAGAATTCCCGCCCATCAGGATCGACAACAAATAGAGATAAATACTGCTGGAAAGATCGAGAGGATAACGGAGATGGGGGGAAAGACAAGAGGGGAAAAGATTATCGATATGGAAGGGGATTGGCTATCGTTGGGAGGAGTAGATTTACAGATCAACGGAGGGTTAGGATTAGCATTTCCCGACTTAGAAATAACAGATCTAGAAAAGTTAGATAAGATTAGCGATTATCTTGAGAATCAAGGAATTGATGGTTATCTGCCCACCTTAGTAACCACGTCTGTGGAGAAATTTCAAAAATCCCTCTCAGTAATTGCCAAATATATCGAGAAACAGAAACAGGAAAATCGAGCGAGCGCGCAGGTTTTAGGAGTACATTTAGAGGGACCATTTTTAAACTATGAAAAAAGGGGGGCGCATCCAGCCCAATATCTTTTAAACCCAAGTATAGAAACAGTAGATAAAATCTTTGGGGACTACTTATCGATCGTAAAAATTATTACCCTAGCCCCAGAATTAGATAGTAGCGGTATGGTGATTAAATACTTAAGCGATCGAGGGATTACCGTCAGTTTAGGACATTCGCAAGCGAGTCAAGAAATAGCCAAAAAAGCCTTTTTACAGGGGGCAAAAATGGTTACTCATGCCTTTAATGCCATGCCTCCTTTACACCATCGTCAACCGGGGTTATTAGGGGAAGCAATTATCAATCGCGAGGTGTATTGTGGGTTAATTGCCGATGGTCAACACATCCATCCAACTATGATAGAATTATTACTAAAAGCCAGTAATTATCATCGAGGAATTTTCTTAGTTAGTGATGCTTTAGCGCCGATCGGTTTAGAAGATGGTGTCTATCCTTGGGACGAGAGAGAAATTGAAGTTAAACAGGGAACAGCAAGACTTTTTGACGGTACTTTAGCGGGAACAACCTTACCCTTATTACAAGGAGTAGCCAATTTAGTTAACTGGGGAATATGTGATTTAGAAACGGCGATTCTTCTAGGGACAGAATCCCCCAGAAAAGCGATCGGATTAGCGGGTTTATCGGTGGGACAACCTGCCAACTTTTTGCGCTGGCAATCGGCATCAAATTGGGAAAGATTGGATTTCAGTCAGCATTTTGGCCTCTAACTGTTGAATGAGGGTATCGAGATCCACTTCGAGGCGATTAAAACATTCAGGGGGGGAAAGATCGGGTTGAAAATAAATCAATTTTACCTGACCATCACCGATAGCAACTATAGCCACTTCTTCCCTGGGATTATAGCGATAGATAATCCCAAGCATCTCTTGAATTTTACAATTAACCTTGCGATTTAATTTCTCTAGAGCCTCCCTAGAACAACAGACAAAATGGGGCTGGGGTTTAAGATCGATGCCCAGGGTTTCTTGGGCATCTTCTCCCCATTCCGAGAGTAAACCCCACATTAAACCGGCTAATTCCTGTTGATTTTCTTGCACGAATTGATCTAATTGATAGCGCCATTGATTAGCGGGATCATCGGGGATTGGTTGTTCAAATCTCATCATTAGCCTCTTTTCAGTTATCAGTCTTCAGTTATCAGTTATCAGTTCTTAATAAGGGGTGTGCCGATCCCCCCTTAGTCCCCCCTTAATAAGGGGGGGAAGCTGACAATTTTTAACACCTACCTACTTAACGACGGTACTCATCACCGCAATCACCGATTAACTGCAATAAATCCCGGGATTTTTGCAAGACATGATCAATTTTTTGATAGTCTTGGGGGGATAATTGAAAATCGAAAATACGGGCATTTTCTTGGATATGTTCAGCAACACCCAAACGCACCCCGATAATTGCCCCAGCTACGGCTTTTTGTTCGAGAACGTAACGCACTGCCACATTAGGAATGGTGACGTGATAGGAATCAGCGATCGCTTTAAGAACGGTTAATAATTCTTGGAATAATTGCCAGTTTCCCCAAGCATTGATCATGTTTTTATATTTCCGTAAACTAGCGGTATTGAGACTCATGGGATTGGGTTCAGGATGACCGAGATATTTTGCCCCTAATAAGCCTCCTGCTAGAGTACCATAGGCGAGTAGATAGATGTTATGTTCTTGGCAAAATTGTGCCATTTTGACGAGGGGACGGCGATCGATTAGAGAAAACTGGACTTGATTGGAGACTATTTTAATCCCGGTGCTGAGAATAATTTTTAAATGTTCCGTGTCGAAATTAGTCAAGGCCAGGTGTTTAATTTTGCCTTCCTGTTGTAATTCTCCTAAAAAATATAAGGCATCTAGATAATTTTTATCGCGATAATCCCACCAGTGAAACTGCAATAAATCGAGACTATCCACATCCATGCGACGCAAGGAAATAGCGATATTTTTTTCGACTATTTCCTTAGTCATTTTACCCGGACGGGGAACCCATTTAGTGAAAGCTTGCAGATTATTTAAAGCATCAATGCCCCTTTGGGCGACTAATTGACGACGAAATTCACCGATAAAATCTTCGGCTGGACCGTAATGATCGGCCAGATCCCAAGTGGTGAAACCGGCATCTAGATAGGAGAACATACTAGGGATCGCTTTTTGGGGTGCGATCGAACCATGGGACCCTGAAACTTGCCACATTCCGTTCAAAATACGACAAATTTCCAGATCGGGGGTAAACTGTAAGCGACGAGATTCGGACATGGGGACTTTTCAGTGTTGCCAAAGGCACGGCGTAGCCGTCCAGTAAACAGTAAACAGTAATCAGTGAAAAGACAGCAGAAAACTGCCATTGAATACTGCTCACTTAATATTCTATTCTCCTACTGACCACTGATCACCGATTACTGATTCAAGACAGATCGATCGTCCCTGTCCAGAAAAAAGCGGTAAAGGGGAAGACTTTCGGAAAAATCTCCCCCTTTTTGGGTTTTTGCTGCTCAATTTTTGCTGGGTTAATATTCCACTTCCAATCGCGCTGCGGTGACAGCATCAAAAGCGAAAGCGAGAACTATAGGCATAGGACAAGCGAGGGTGATACAGAGAATTAAAGCTGTTACAGTCAATCCGATCGCCACTCCTAACCAAAGTTTTTCGGCAGGAGATAGACCTTTTTGGCGCTTAATGTTTTGTAACACTTTGGTGGGAATTGGTTCTGGCATCACAGCATTGGGAGGGAATGCCCAATAATTACTGTAGCGTTCGAGAAATAGCTCTGTCCAGCCGTTTTCTTGACACCATTCTTGAATCCATTGTTCGTGAAAGTGTTTCATTGCTTCCCTGTTGACTTTTTCTGGTGATTACTTTAAACATCTCCTGATGTGAATTTCATCCTAGCAAAGCTATCTTCAGGGTCGATCGGATTCAATAAAACTTAATATATGAGTAGTCGGTGGGTAAAATGTATTCTAAGATACGGTGCCAGCGAACGACCAAAACGAACCACAAAGACACAAAGGACACAAAGATCGATCGCTCCTATATAAGTTAAACCGATCACACAAAAGGAAATAATTGTTAAAAAATTTCGGTTCTTGATTCGGTACAGATTGCCTGTAATTTTTGGTCCCAAGTATCGAGGGGAAGGGTATCGAGATAGGCAAAGTCAAAGACAATCCCGATCGAGGGGATAGCTTGCCATTCGGGGGAATGTAAGAGACGATCAAAATAACCTCCCCCGTAACCTAAGCGATAACCTTGGCGATCGCAAGCGACGGCGGGAATTAATAGTAAGTCCACTTCAGCCGGTAAAATGAGAGGAGCGATCGCTGTTGGTTCGTAGATGCCATAACGATTTAATTCTAGGGGATCGTCGGCAGTCCAACAGTGCCAAGTCAGGCTATCTCCGTCACAACGGGGAAAACCCCAGCGATGGTGTTGGCAAAATAAGGAACTTAAATCCGGCTCTTGACGATAACTGAAGTAAGCGAGAATGGTTTTAGCGTGCTGAAAGAGGGGTAAAGATTGTAAATTTTTGCAAAGTTGCTGACTATTTTCTTGCCAAATATGCTTAGGAAGCGCTCGTCTTTGGGCAATTAGTTGTTTGCGTAATTGGGCTTTTTTGGTAGCAGAATCCATAAAATAGAGATAAATATTTCTGTAGTCACAAGATGCTAAATCTATTTAACTCGCTTTTTGGGCGTTATAACGAGAATATCAAGGCCAATGTGGAAATTTACA
>NZ_JASJFE010000282.1:0-1792 GCF_030067735.1 Microcystis sp. M53598_WE2
GGGATCAATCACCGATTCAAGGGGTTTAGACGGTGTTGTTGCGCTTCTTAAAAAAGTGAGAATTTCTGGTTTTCTTGTGCCGATTTCTTGCTTAATTTCTGGTGTCATCGCCCCTTGGGGAGCTTGATATTTTAACTTATCTTCCTCAAGCCAAAGCTTGATTTCTAAACTATTTAAGTAAGATAAAAATTCTGCGACTTTCATTAATAGTATCCTTTTCCTTAATTGATGTTCTGGTATTTTTGGAATGGGGGTGATGTTTGGCTGAGTTCAGTAGTTCTAACTTGAGCTACTGTTTAGAGATATAATCAACGTTTTTCATAAATTTAAGTACCCTCAAAGACTAAACACTATAGACCAAACAAAAATTATCAATGGTAGGGAGTCGGTGGTTATTGTTAAAATGATTTGCTATGGGAGCAACCGCTTACATACTCCATAAAAAGACTGTTTGGCTATTCATAGCACATTCTGGATGATAAATTTTAGTGATGGATACAATTTTTTACATTTTTTCCAAAATGGCTCTGAAAAGCTTAAATTTTAGTTAGGCTATTTTCATAATTCTCCTTCTTCATAATTTTCTGAGGCTGCTGCCATAACTTTACCACCATGATGCCGCAAAATCTGTTATCGCTTTGAGGAAACGAGGAAGAAAATCGGCGCACCTCATTGCTGTGAAACCTGTATCTCGAAATCTTATCACAGACAAAAAAATTTGTCATGGTCAACGAAATTAGCTAATATGTGGTATTCTGATAAGCGCTCACTAGCTTTAGCTATCAAAACAATGGTTACTTGTAGTAAGATAACGAGGGTTAAAAAAGCAGTAGCAGGGGGGCTGAGAAAGCCATCGCTCTATGCTGACAGATAAAGCGACGGGATCATGTCACCACAACTCAAGCACAATAACCTTAAAATTGTCGGGGAGCTTTATATTTTCGCCAATTGCCTTCTACTCCGCCAATCCAGCCAAAATCTAAAATCATTTCAGCAAAATGTCCACAACTCAAATATAAATGCTATATGTCCGCCAAAGTCCCTCAAGATCGATCGACGACTAATATTATCTCCGATGTCAGCAAATTTTGGCACAGTGTCAAGCTGATCGCTGCTCCCTATTGGTATCCTACTGAATCGGGGGGAAGGACTTTTGCCGATGTGATGAAAGCTTGGGCAATGCTCATCCTACTAATCGGGGCAATCCTAGGAGTTGTGGGATTAAATGCCTTCAATAGCTTTGTTAGTAATTACTTAGTTGATGTCATCCTTGAAAAAAATGATTTTGATAAATTTGTCAGAACTTTGGTAGTTTTTGCGGTTGGACTGCTCTTTGTCACCCTTTTAGTTGGCTTGCTTAAATTTCTCAGAAAAAGAATCGCCCTAGATTGGTATGCTTGGCTCAATGACTGGATTCTCAACAAATATTTGCATAATCGCGCCTATTACAGAATTAATTTTAAATCCGATATCGACAACCCAGATCAGCGTTTATCCCAGGAAATTGAGCCGATTACCAGTAAAGCTCTCTCCTTTTTTGCCGTTGCCCTAGAAAATGTCCTAGATATGATCACTTTTTTAGTGATTCTCTGGTCAATTTCTTCCTCTGTCGCCATTATCTTAGTCGTTTGGACAATTCTCGGTAACGTCATTGCTATCTATTTTAACCAAGCCTTAAATAAAATCACTCAAGAAGAATTAGAACTTAAGGCTAACTATAATTATGCTCTAACCCACATTCGTAATCATGCGGAGTCAATCGCTTTCTTTGAGGGAGAAAATCAGGAATTAA
>NZ_JASJFE010000841.1:0-2038 GCF_030067735.1 Microcystis sp. M53598_WE2
ACCCCCACTTCCCCACACCCCACACCCCACAACTTCCCACTTGCCACTGATAACTGATAACTGATAACTGTATCGGTTATTGCGACTTTTTATTTCCTGAAAACCGCCTTGTGGAAGTCAAGTTAGTTGCTTAAGATGGAGATAATCGCAGTCAGAGAAAACCTCTCAAGGAAATTATTACTATGGCTTTCACTCTTTATTCTCCCTTCCTAGAAATTAATTCTGTTCAACGTCAAATCGATCAACTTTTTCAAGAAGTATTACCGACAACTTCATTGGTATCTCGTCCCCCGGTGGAAATCTCCGTTAACGAGGATTCCGTGGAATTAAAAATCGAATTACCTGGTGTGGATATTAAAGATATCGATGTGGAGGTTAGCAAGCAAATGGTGTCTATTAATGGGCAACGTGAATGCGCTGCCGAGGTAAAAAACAGCGAATTTTATTATGGTAAATTTAGTCGCTTGATTACCCTGCCAGTAGAGGTGCAAAATAGCCAAGTTACCGCTAACTATCAAGACGGTATTCTTTATCTCACCCTCCCGAAAGCGGCGGCAGAAAAAAATAAAGTGGTGAAAGTTAATCTTGGTTAGATGAGAAAAAGACTGGAGAATTTCTCCAGTCTTTAGTTTTATTTGTGGTCGCTAACTGTTAATTGGATTCTTTGCCATTGAGGTTGACGGGACGGGGCTGAATAACACCAAAACCGCCGTGATTGCGTTGATAGATAACGTTGATTTCGTTAGTGTCTTTGTTGCAGAACATATAGAAATCGTGATCGACTAATTGCAATTGTGTTAGTGCTTCCTCAATAGTCATCGGTGGCATGGCAAAGTATTTCATCCGCACTACTTCCGCAGGTAATTCGGGAGTGCGATCGCCAATTAGGCTACCATCTAAGGGTTTCTCTTGCACCACCTCGCTAGTTTTAACGGGGGCGTTGGTGCGATGATCCACCAATCTTTCTTTATACTTGCGGAGTTGACGAGCGATTTTATCAGAAACTAAATCAATACTCGCGTACAAATTTTCGCTTCCTTCTTGAGCGCGAATCACTGTCCCATTAGCATAAACCGTTACCTCCGCTTTGTGGCGATCGGGAATGCGTGCATTCTTTTCCACGGAGAGGTGAACATCAACCTTTGTGGTTATGCCGTTAAAATGTTTCACCGCTTTCTCCAGCTTTTGTTCCACATAATCATGAATAGGTTCGGTGACAGCGATATTATTGCCCTGAATCAATAGCTTCATACTCACTACTCCATCTAAAAATTTTGCTATGGACTGCCCACATCAACTATTTTTAAGGGATGTTGATGCCAGGAATTTAATCCTCAAAAAAACTGCTCGATCGCGCTGTTGATTGAAAGTCAATTAGAGGTCACAGTCTAGATATTGTCGGTGTTCTCGTTCTCTTTTTTTTGTCGGATCGCGCGGAAAATTCATCGGGTCGAGCGCCTATTTGCAACTGGATTTATCTACCTCTATTCTAACAAGTTTCTTTAAACCTTCTCTTAACAGAAATGCGAAGTTCTGTTAACTTTCATTTAAAGAAACTGATTTTTGCCGCCAGCAAGGGAATCCGGTGATTGTTTCTCCTGCTCGACGGTTAACCTCGGAATAGATGGGATAACCTTAGATTAGCACTTAGTATTCTCCCCAACATCTATATCTTCCCTTCTTTTAATTTTCCTTTGCGCTCCTTCACATTTCTTAAATAATTTGACAAATCTCGCCATGAATGCTTAAAAAATACCTCGTCTCTGTGGGCTAAAAATTCGGGCAATTACGCCCTATTCTTTGGCAACAGCGATCGCTGGTGGGGCGAGAATTGCTAATCCCGACTTACCTGATATCCTGCTAAGTAGGGAGGCACAATTATTTGTAGGATGGGTTAGCGGTAGCGTAACCCATGCGGGCGTTGGGTTTCATGCTTCAACCCAACCTACGTTCATCTTATATTTAATTCCACCCACCCACTTAATACTGGAACAGCCCCCGTTTATACCCTATCCATTAGTCGGATCTTTCTTAACAA
>NZ_JASJFE010000572.1:0-5261 GCF_030067735.1 Microcystis sp. M53598_WE2
TATGTGTATGTTTTTAAACATACGATAGTTTTTTATTTTAATAGAAACAATTTTCATGATATAATCGAGCCGTTATAGTTTTTTTGATTATACGATTGATCATGTGAAGATTGATCAATTAGTCAAAAAAGCCAGAGATTAGGTTCTCTTGGACATGGGGGGATAAATCAACTAGAAACTAGAGAGGCAAGCTCAACAATGACAGAATCCCCTCTGAGCGTCACCAGACTCAACACAAGTTGGACAAAATAGCGTAAATTGTCTATAAATTTGTTCAACGACTTAAATTAGTACAAATGTTTGACTGTATTATCATCGGTGCGGGACCAGCAGGAGCGACGGCGGGTTATCATCTAGCTAAAAAGGGGCGATCGATCCTGATCCTCGATAAAGCGAAATTACCCCGTTATAAACCCTGTGGTGGTGGGGTATCCCCAGCAATTAAGCAGTGGTTTGATTTTGACTTTACCCCCGTGATTGAGAATACCGTCACCCAAGTGGAGTTTACTTGGAAACAGGGGGATGCCGCCACCACTAAGTTAAATATGCTAGAACCGATGTGGATGGTACAAAGGGATCGTTTCGATGATTTTTTAGGTCAACAGGCGATCGCAGTCGGGGCAACCATCCAAGATAACAGCGAAGTTACCCAGATCAAATTCGTTCAAGATCACTGGCAAGTTACCACATCCCAAGGAACATTTTCAGGTAAATATCTGATTGCTGCCGATGGTGTTAAGGGTAATACCAGTCGCTGGTTGGGATTACCGGCGAAAAACGAAGCGATCGGGGCTACTCTGGAAATTACTAACGCAGAAGCGACTATTCCACCCCAAAAAGCTTTTTTTGATTTTGGTTCCCTAAAAAATGGTTATATCTGGGCTTTTCCCAAGTCTAATGGTTACACAATTAGCGGTGGTTGTTTTAAGGGCAGCATCAAATCCGAGGAGCTGAAAAAACAACTGTTAAATTATGCCCGTCAAAAGGGCTGGAATTTAGAGGATTATCGCTATAGTGAGTATGCTTTAGCCCTTTGGAACGGAAATAAACCGCTACACGCCCAAAATGCCCTAATTACAGGAGAAGCGGCGGGTATTCTCGATCCTCTCATCGGTGAGGGTATCCGTCCGGCAATTTTGACGGGAGTTAAGGCAGCCGAGGCGATCGATCGAGCTTTAGCCGGGGATAATCAGGCTTTAGCGGGCTATAGTCGGATAATTCGGGAAGAATGGGGGGAAGATATGGCTTTAGCGGCCAAATTAGCCGGTTTATTCTATCAATTTACCCAAATCGCCTACAATATCGCCGTTAAACGCCCGATCGCCGGTCAACTGATGGGACGTATTCTCGTGGGAGATTTAAAATACCGGGATGTTACGGAACAAGCGATGCAACAATTGAAAAAGCTTTTACTGCCCGGATTCGGTTGGTGATAACACCTCGCGCACCAGGGTGGGGGTGACTCGATCGCTAATGGTGACTTGGCCGATCGCCGTTGGTAAAATAAATCTAACTTGGCCATCTTTAACCTTTTTATCGGCAGTGAGAGCATTTACCATCTCATCGGCATTTAAAGGCGGAATACGGGTTTCTAAGGCGGCTTTTTCGATTAGATCGGTTTGACGTTGATTTTCCCCGGCGGTCCACATTCCCAGTTTAACAGCGATCGCTCCTGCCGCCACCATCCCCAGAGCCACCGCTTCCCCGTGGTTAACGCTAGTATATCCCGTTAAACTTTCAATGCCGTGGGCGATCGTGTGACCATAGTTTAAGATCGCCCGCAAACCCGCTTCTTTTTCGTCTTTGCTTACCACATCTGCTTTAGCTTGGCAAGACTTTGTAATAATTGTTTGCAATAGCTCGCCATCGATCTGAGAAAAACTAGCTAAATTGTCCGAGTCTTCTAACTGTTGAAATAACTCAGCATCCCAAATTACACCGTATTTAATCACTTCTGCCATTCCTGCCCGAAATTCTCGCACGGGTAGAGTTTTAAGCACGTCAGGATCGATCAGAACTAATTTTGGTTGATAAAACGCCCCGATCAGATTTTTGCCCTGGGGATGATTAACACCAGTTTTACCCCCGATGGAAGCATCTACCATGGCTAACAGGGTGGTGGGAACTTGGACAAAATTAACGCCTCGTAACCATGTGGCTGCCGCAAATCCCGTCATATCCCCGATTACACCACCACCGAGGGCAACCATAGTCGAGGAACGTTCCAACCGGTGAACGAGGGCCGTATCATAAACTTGGGCGATCGCATCGAGGGTTTTATAATTTTCGCCGGCGGGGATCAGATGAGTAAAAACGGCAAATCCCGCTTTTTCTAGGGAATTAACGGCTTTATGTCCGTAATAGTCAAAAATTTCGGGATTAGAAACCAATAAAACCTTTTTACCTAAGTTTAACCGGCTCATTTCTGCACCGAGATTAGCTAAACTGCCCTTCTCGATCAGAATATTATAGGAGCGATCGGGTAAATTAACGGGAATACAAATAGCCATAGGGTGTGGGGTGATGTTTCAGTGATCAGTGATCAGTAAACAGTAAACAGTAAACAGTAATCAGTAAACAGTGATCAGTAAACAGTGAAAAGACAGTGGGAAACTGCCATTTAATGCTGCTCACTTAATACATACTGCTCACTGAAAACTTAAATCTGATAACTGATAACTGATAACTGATAACTGAGTCGGTTATGGGCGCAGCTTAGTCAACTCTAACAGCAGACGACAGGATAAAAAACAGATAAAGCTCTCTCCCAGAAAGAGACTTAATTGCCCACTGTCAGCGATCAAGTCTGTGGATAATTGTAGGGGAACTAGGCCGCGGACTAGGGCAAAAGCTGCTACTGTACCATCTTTGAGATGGGGATTATCATCGTTACGGACGACATAACGATAGGTGACACCGAAGAGAAATCCGCTAATTATCGCCCCGGATATCTTGACAAAAGCGCCAATTAGTGTGAGCGATTCCCCTAACAATAGTCGATCAACAGTTAAAAATAGCAGATAGGGAACCAGGAAAGCCAGAGCCGAGATACTCCCCACCTGTATGGATTCGATTCTTTCCTTGAGCGTAATTTGCACGATCGCCTCTCTAAAACGGAGTCACTGATGGAGTATTATCGAAAATTTGGGTTGAAAACCTCGCCCTTTAGGGCGACTTTATGTTAGCATTAAATTGAGTCGTTGACTTTGGGAACGCAGGAAACAAGCGACACTCCGTAATCCCTAAATCTCTAACCATCACTGGTACAAAAGCTTTCATCGTAAGTCCACATGGTAAGAGCGAAAAACAATTAAATACTGTGGGACACACAGAAATTTACGCTTGGGGAGTAGTCTTTAAGGGTGCTTACCTTGTAGGTGTAGTCGGACTAGACATGAAACTGTAAGACCAAAATTAGCTTTGCTAGTAGCGGCAAGATTCAGCCCAAGAATCTCCGCGCTTTTAGGGCGGAGAGTGTCAACTCCTAAGTAATTCGTTTAACAAAGGCAATTATGGATATTTTGACACTTGGTTGGGTTAGCATTCTCGCCCTGTTCACTTGGTCGATCGCCATGGTGGTTTGGGGTCGTAACGGTTTCTAGGTAATCTATAGATACCATGGAAACATCTCTGATTCTCAACACTCTCTTTCTAGTCGCCTTAATTCTCCTCGTTATCGTCAGTGGTGGCATTCTCTACCTGACGACTACAGAATGGCGCGATCGCCGTCGTCAAGATGGCGATAAAAAATTAGGAAAATAATCCTGAACAGGTGTACTTAATTACGCCTGTTTTTCCTTTACTATGATTAAAATACTGCACTTATCGGATATTCACATGGGGAGCGGTTTTTCCCATGGACGTTTAAATCCAAAAACGGGATTAAACACGCGTTTAGAGGATTTTATGGGCAGTTTAAGCCTCTGTATCGATCGGGCTATTGCCTCCCCTGTGGATCTAGTTCTTTTTGGGGGAGATGCCTTTCCCGATGCCACTCCTCCTCCTTTTGTTCACGAAGCTTTTGCCAGTCAATTCCGTCGTCTTGCCGATGCTAAGATCCCGACGGTGTTATTAGTGGGTAATCACGATCAACATTCTCATGGTAATGGCGGTGTCAGTCTCTCCATCTATCGTACCCTAGCGGTGCCGGGGTTTATTGTTGGCGATCGCCTGACCACCCATCGCATCACCACCCGCAACGGCGATATCCAAGTAATTACTTTACCTTGGTTAACCCGCGCCACTCTCTTAACCCGTCCCGAAACCGAGGGTTTATCCTTGAGTGGGGTAAATGAATTGTTAATTAACCGTTTAGAACCGGTTTTAGAAGGAGAAATTCGCCAATTAGATACAAGTGTACCAACAGTTTTATTAGCCCATTTAATGGCCGATCGAGCTAGTTTAGGAGCAGAAAGATTTTTAGCGGTTGGTAAAGGTTTTACTGTGCCTTTATCGTTGCTAAATCGTCCACAATTCGAGTATGTTGCCCTTGGTCATGTTCACAAACACCAAAATCTTAATCCTAGCAATGATCCGCCTATTGTCTATCCGGGGAGCATCGATCGAGTGGATTTTAGCGAGGAAAAAGAAGATAAGGGCTATGTTCTAATAGAAGTGGCTAAAGGAGAGGTTAAATGGGAATTTTGTCCTTTACCCGTGCGTCCTTTCCGTTCCATCGAAGTGGATGTTTCCGAGGCAGAAAACCCCCAAAAAGAATTGCTAAAAGCTCTCAAAAAACACGATATTCAGGAAGCAGTTATCCGCTTAGTTTATAAAATTCGCAGTGAACAATTAGAACTAATCAACACCAATCAGCTTGACGAGGCGTTAAAAACTGCCCATAGTTATAGTATTCGGGCCGAGTTAATTAGTCAATTAACCCGTCCCCGTTTACCGGAATTAGGGGTGGGTAATCAATTAGATCCGATGGAGGCGTTAAAAGCTTATATCGATAATAAGAAAGATTTGCGGGATATTGTTGATGATATGTTAGAGGCAGCCCAGCTTTTATTAAATCAACAGCCAGAAATTTGGCTAGAGGAAGAAACCTCGATTTAGCTATCAGTTATCAGTTATCAGTTATCAGTTATCAGTTTACTGCTCACTGAAACATCTTCCCTATCCCTGTTTAAACAAGCCATGAGTTTATGTCTTAATCCCGATTGTCTATATAACAATGATCCTACAGATAAATTCTGTCAAAAATGTCGCTTTCAATTATTAATAAAAGATCGTTATCGTGCTATAAAATTAATTGGTCA
>NZ_JASJFE010000383.1:0-3669 GCF_030067735.1 Microcystis sp. M53598_WE2
CCTGTTCGCTGGTGCTATAATCCCCATCACACCAGGCAATTGTCAGTAATCCCCGTAACCAGTCCCTAACTTGTTCGTTAGTGTAGCGGTATTGAACAGAGCTAACCATAAGTATGTATGTATTGCTAAAACTGATTTCTAGTTTCTCAATTCAATTCTACCGAGCGCTCCCGGATTCTAGTGGCTCCTGTTCACATCATGTAACTATAGCCAATAACCCCATGGTCAACTAGGAAGTTTTCGTTTTTCAGTCGGCATAATCGGGCAATTTTCGCCCCTAGGAGCGGGGGTAAGGGTTGGTGCTTTTTGCTCCTTCCCCAACCGCATCAGTCCTGATAAAAAGGCGGATTGCTGGGATTAACGGCCAATCCCGAGGTAACGGAAACCAGCTGCTGTCACCACCGCAGGATCGAGGAAATTGCGACCATCAATTAACACGGGTTCGCGCATGGTTTTAACCATTTTGCCGTAGTCGAGACGGAGGAATTCTTGCCATTCCGTCACCACCACCAAAGCGTCACAACCATCGGCCAATCTTTCTGGATCCGATTCGATAATCACACCGCTTAAACCGTGACTTAAACCACTTTGGGAAACGATCGGATCATAAGCTTTTACCTTAGCACCTAAACGATTTAACTGTTCGATCATGGTTAAAGCCGGGGCATCGCGCATATCATCGGTATCGGGTTTAAAAGTTAATCCCAACAAACCGACGGTTTTACCCTTGAGGATTTTTAATTCCTGTTGCAGTTTTTCGATCGCGATTGTCCGTTGACGTTTGTTAACATTGATAGCGGCGTTAAGTAATTCCGTTTCGTAACCGTAGTCTTCTGCGGTATGTACCAAAGCCGACACATCTTTGGGGAAACAGGAACCCCCCCAACCGATCCCGGCCGAGAGGAACTTGCTGCCGATACGGGAATCTAAACCGATACCTTTAGCCACTTGGGTGACATCGGCCCCCACGCGATCACAGATATTAGCTACTTCGTTAATAAAGCTAATTTTGGTGGCTAGGAAGGCATTAGCGGCGTATTTAATCATTTCCGCCGAACTGAGATCCGTAACCACCACGGGAACGGGAGGCAAGGAGGGATCGTCAGCGAATTGGCGTTTAACCAAAGGAGCGTACAATTCCTTCATCATTTCAATGGCTTTCGGGTTATTACTGCCTAAAACAATGCGATCGGGGTTAAAAGTATCATAAACTGCCGAACCTTCCCGTAAAAATTCGGGATTGCTGACCACATCGAATTCCGCTTCGATGCGTTCTAGTGTACTAATACCGCCAACCGCAGCCACGAGATTTTTTTGTCTCTCGGCCACGCCATCGAGGACGATCATCCGTACCCAATCCCCAGAACCGATGGGAACGGTCGATTTATTGACGATTACTTTATAACCACCGTTGAGGTGGGCCCCAATACCCCGGGCCACCGCTTCCACATAACGGGTGTCACTTTCCCCCGTGGGTAGTGCTGGTGTACCAACGGCGATAAAGAGGATTTCGCCGTGTTTAACTCCCGCTTCTAGGTCCGTGGAGAATTCCAGATTGCCGGAGGCTGCCGAAGACTGCATTAATTCCGATAACCCCGGTTCATAGATGGGGGATTGTCCCGATTTCATCAATTTGACTTTTTCTTCGTTGTTATCAATACAGATAACATGATGGCCGATATGTGCTAGACAAACCCCGGTGACTAAACCCACATAACCCGTTCCGATAACACAAACACGCATGATAATCACTCCGGTGACAATTAGGTTAAATTTATTGATTAGGGATTAGCTTAGACGAGAACGGAAATCCTCGATCGTCATTTTTAAACCCTGGCGTAGAGGAATAGTTGGACTCCAATCTAGATAGGTTTTAGCACGAGCGATATCCGGTTGTCGCTGCTTGGGATCATCTTCCGGCAGTGGTTTATAGACCAATTCGGCCTCGGGATTAATCATGCCTTGGATGACTTGCGCTAATTCCAAAATTGTGTATTCGTCGGGATTGCCTAAATTAACCGGCCCGATAAAGTCTCCATTCATCAAACGCATTAACCCTTCCACCAGGTCAGAAACATAGCAAAAACTGCGGGTTTGGGAACCTTCACCATACACCGTTAAGGGTTCACCTCGCAAAGCTTGGACCACGAAATTACTCACCACTCGTCCATCGTTTTCCAACATTCGCGGGCCGTAGGTGTTGAAAATCCTGGCCACCCGGATATCGACTTTATGCTCCCGATAATACTCGAAAGCCAGGGTTTCCGCTACCCGTTTACCCTCGTCATAACAGGAACGCGGCCCAATGCAGTTGACGTTGCCTCGATATTCTTCCGTTTGGGGATGCACATCGGGATCGCCATAGACTTCCGAGGTAGAAGCGAGCAAAAATCGCGCTTTTACCCGTTTAGCTAGACCCAGCATATACATAGTCCCTAAAACATTCGTTTTAATCGTTTTGACGGGATTATATTGATAGTGAATTGGGGAAGCAGGACAGGCCAGGTGATAAATCTGATCGACTTCTAAACGGATCGGCTCGGTGATATCGTGACGAATTAGCTCAAAATAAGGATTTCCTAGCCATTTAACGATATTTCTGCGCGCCCCCGTGTAGAAGTTATCCAGACAGATCACTTCTTGACCCTGTTCCATCAAGCGATCGATTAGATGGGAACCAATAAAACCCGCACCGCCTGTAACTAGGATTCTCATGTAATCGACAAGTAAACATATAAAATTATTCTTAAAATACCCTTACGCTGGCTTTTTGGCAAATATTTTTTTTGAGGCGGTGATAACTGATCAGCGATCGCCAATGCCAGGCTAATGGCTGAATAATGGCTCGGTAATCCTTAAAAAATGTAACAATTTTCTTAGTCATCCCTACAGAGTTCTATATTGTCCAATCTTGTAGGCGTAAATTAGGGATTTGAGAGAAATCACGATAATTGCGTGTTACTAAAATACTGTTTTCTGATCAACTAATCGCTGCAATTCTTAGATATTGTGTTCCTATACGAATTTTTTGCTCCCGTAATTCTCTGAAATGATAATGAGCTTCTAAAGTATAGTTAAAAATTTTAAATTTGCTCAGATAATTAACTACATCTCTCAAACCTTGATACCCTTTGATTAACTTTTCATATTGATGGCTTTGAGAGTATTTTCTGATCACGCTGAACCATCCTCTTACTTGTTCTTCTAAAGTAATAATTGTTATAGCCGTATCATCAGGATCGATAGACGCTACTCTCCGAACTAAGTTCGGATGTAGTTTTTGCAGTAGGGTTATATGATCGGTATCTAATATATATTGAGTCACGGTGTTTCAACTTGTTGACTGTCTTCTTGGTCAACTTTTTGACGATAGGTTTCTATACTCTCTATGACTTCATCTAAGAGGGGATTATAGGTTAGTGTAACTGGTATATTGAGCAGTGGATGCTCTTGTTGTTGTTTTTTCTGCGCTAATTTTTCAAATAATTGGTTTTGTTCTTCTAAAGAAAGTTGATCGATAGATTCTATAATAGACCTCTTGCATAATTTTTTTATGGTATAATATAAGGTTTTGCTTTTTTCTCAATTCTTAGATTGAAGTGGAAAAAAGAATAAAATGTGATCTTAGGTCAGGAAATCATCTATAATTTTGCTATGTTTATTAGCAAA
>NZ_JASJFE010000610.1:0-5248 GCF_030067735.1 Microcystis sp. M53598_WE2
AGCTTTCGGGAAAGAAAAAGATTTTTTCGGAGCAGAAGGCAATAATTCCAATTGTCGATTACCGGTTTTATAGCTAGTTTTATTTTTATGCTCTCCCCGTCGTCGTTGGGAGGTTTTTTCCTCCGTGGTATTTTCGGCTATCACTTCATACAAAATCGCCCGTTTATCCTCTTGTTGCCCTTTTCTTAACACCCGTCCTAAACGCTGAATATATTCCCTGGTGGAACCGGTTCCCGATAAAATAATCGCGATGCGCGCTTCCGGCACATCAACCCCTTCATTAAGAACATGGGAAGTCACCAGAATTTTGTATTCTCCCTGACGAAAACGGGTCAGGATTTCATGGCGTTCTTTCACGGGAGTTTGATGGGTTATGGCAGGTATTAAAAAGCTCTCGGAAATGCGGTAAACTGTGGCATTATCGTTGGTAAAAATTAAAATTGGTTCCGGATGGTGTTCACAGATTAACTCGGCTAAAACCCGCAATTTTCCCTGGGTTCCGGAGGATATTTCCTTCGACTCCCGGTGGGCCAACATGGCCCGACGCCCTTCGCTACTTCTGGCACTAATCATGACAAAATTTTGCCAACCATCTAAACCAGACAAACTGAGATTATTTCTTCTTAAAAAATCATTGCGAATTTTAATTGCTTCTTGATATTTTTCCTGTTCTTTGGCGGATAGTTTCACTTTAATTTGAATTATTTCATGATCCGCTAGGGCTTTTCCTGACAAGTCTTGGGGACTTTTTTGATAAACAATTGCACCAATAAGATAATCTAAATCCTGATGACTACCATCACCACGATCCGGTGTTGCTGTTAAGCCTAAACGATAGGGTGCGATCGAATCTTCCGCTATTTTCCGAAAGAAATCCGATGGTAAATGATGACATTCATCAAAAATCAAAAAAGCGTAACGATTGCCAAGAGTTTCTGAATAAATTGCCGCACTTTGATAGGTGGCGATTAAAATAGCACTATTATCCTTAGAACCTCCCCCTAATAATCCCACCTCGGCATCGGGAAAAGCCGCCAACATCTGGGCATACCATTGGTGCATTAAATCAATAGTCGGCACGATAATTAAGGTACTGCGGGGAGTCGATTGTAGAGCTAATTGGGCAAGATAGGTTTTGCCGGCAGCGGTGGGAAGGACAATGACACCCCTTCTCTGGGATTTTTTCCAAGCGATTAACGCTTCCGTTTGGTGGGGGTAGGGTTCCCGTTCAAAACTGGCAATTAATTCTAAATTGTTGAAAGCTTTTGCTTCATCTTGGAAGTTAATGCCCTCCTCCTGTAGAGTTTCCACGAGAGGACGATAATGAATGGCCAAAATGCGAAATCTTTCGATACGATCATCCCAAGTGGCAAAATCTAGCCATTTTTTCCCCTTTGGTGGTGGATGGAGAATTAAGGTTCCTCGCTCATATTTGAGGGTGGGTAAGCGCATTTTTCAGTTATCAGTAAACAGTAAACAGTTATCAGTAAACCGAACGTAGGTTGGGTTGAAGCATGAAACCCAACGCCCGCTCATGTTACGCTACCGCTAACCCATCCTACAAATAATTGTGCCTCCCTACTTATCAGTAAACAGTAAACAGTAAACAGTAAACAGTATAAGTGAACTGAAAACTTACATCTGATAACTGATAACTGATAACTGATAACTGATTCAAGGCTGACGGCGGCAAGATAGCTTATCGCTAGATCATATTGATCAGGTTAAAAAAAGAGTGTGAACTAACACACTCTCAGCATATCGAAACAGCTAAAGTTTGGCAATAGATTAAATCTTTTCGGTTAGCTTAGTCAGAACGCGATTGGAACGTTCCACAAAAGCTTGCATTCCCTCGGCATCAAATCCTTTTTGAGCGATTAAAGCTAAATCATAAACGTGCTGACAGAGCATTTTCGCTAATTGCGCCGATGGAGATTCGCCGCTACCGGTAACAATACTTCCCTGACTAATCTGGACAATCTGTTGAATTAAGGGATGATTAGTATTAATCATCAGAATATGTTCTTCGGGGAAAGCCATGGCTTTTTGTTGCATCATTGCCGTCATTTCCTGTAAGCGTCGCATCGCTTCTGGAAGTAAGACAATTGCCGGGGGAGTAGCTTGGGGATCATCGGATTTCAAGGCTTCAGTTTTGATATTGATGCGGGAATTATCGAGGGCTTTGGCGAAGATTTCTTTGATCAATTCAGCCCGGGTTTTATTACTAACGGGATCGATAATTTCACTAGCTTGATCCTGTTCGAGCAGCGTCGAGTCTAATTCAGAATCAACCCGGGTGAATTTCACATCGGAGTATTCTCTTTCTAGGAAAGGAATAAAGTAATTAGTATCGATGAAAGAATCAAAGAAAAGGATTTCTAAACCTTGATTTTTGTAGAGTTCAACGTAGGTGGATTGACTACGAGGATCGGTACAGTAAAAAACTCGATTTTCGTGGCGTTCTTTATGGCGTTCTAGGTAGGCTTTGAGAGTAGTATAACCTTCCTGTTCGATCGCTTCTAGGGGAGTTTTCGCCGTTGCTTCTTGCCATGCGTCACCTTCGGCGGTTTGCACTGCCACTTGTACTGGGGTTTCTAGGGGTTTGTAGGTAGTCCGATAGATTAAAATATCTTCTACCTGCTGTTTAAATTTATCCTCTTTCAAGGAACCAAATTTAATAAAGGTTCCCACATCTCCCCAACAACGAATATATTCTTTTGCGTCTTCATTGTATAGAGATTTGAGGCGATCAGCAATTTTTTTGGCAATAAAATCGGCAATACGGCGAACGGTGCGATCTTTGGTTAAAGCACTTCGAGACACATTTAAAGGAATATCTGGACTGTCGATAACTCCTCGCAAGGGCATCAGGAAATCGGGAATAATTTCCTCGCAATGATCGCTGACAAAAACCTGATTACAGAATAACTTTAATTGTCCTTTTGAGACATCCACATCCGGTCTTAGTTTGGGAAAATAAAGAATGCCATTGAGCAAGAAAGGATAATCGGTATTCAGATGTACCCAGAGTAAAGGTTCTTCTTGGAAAGGATAGAGATAACGATAGAATTCTAGGTAGTCTTCTTTAGTCAGATTTTGAGGAGATTCTTTCCATAAAGCCCGTTGTTGATTAATCACTTCCCCATCAATTTTAATGGGAACGAGCATAAAATCTGAGTAGGTTTTGACTAACTGGCGAATGCGGGCAGGTTCTAAATATTCCCCTTCCTCATCCATCAAAGTTAGGGTAATAGTCGTGCCGATTTGGCTGCGGGAAGAATCGGTTAATTCAAACTCTGGAGAACCATCACAAGACCAATGGACAGGGGTAGCACCTTCTTGATAGGAAAGAGTATCAATCTCTACCTTTTTAGCCACCATAAAAGCCGAATAGAAACCTAGGCCAAAATGACCGATTAAATCGTTGGCTGATTTTTGGTATTTATTGATAAATTCTTCCGCACTGGAAAAGGCAACTTGGTTAATATATTTCTTGATTTCTTCCCCCGTCATCCCGATGCCATTATCGGTAATTGATAGGGTACGATTTTCTTTATCGATGGCGAGATTAATTTCTGGTTCGGGGACTTCTCCTCTTGCTTCTCCTGCTAAAGAAGCCATTTTTAATTTCGAGATGGCATCAACACTATTAGATATCAATTCCCGTAGAAAAATTTCATGGTCAGTGTAGAGAGATTTTTTGATAATAGGGAAGATATTCTCGGTATGAATCGTGATATTACCTTTTTCGAGTACCGTCATACGTTCAATCACTAAGGGTTTGACTATTCTAACTTTTTTATTTTGCTCGATAATGGCACCATTGATCACAGAGCGATTGCCCAACTTCTTCTAGGGGGATAACCGTACCGATAAAGGCATTTAACGGCAGCGGGGCGATTTCTAGAACTTGATCGCAAAAATCGGGGTTAATTGCCAGATTATCGGGGTTATTGATGACTTTGTGACTTTTGCAAGCGGTTGGTTGAGATTTGCTGATTGAGGGGGAATTGCAGTAGCTCTACTGTTCACTTTGCAGATATCCCTCGATCAAAATATCGGGATTGAGATAATTAACCGTGACATTTTTTAACTGTAAAGCTTGGCTCATTAACTGGAAACCTAAATCACCCACGGCAGTAGGTGCTTGGATTCCCCCGATGATTTTTGGCGCGATAAAAGCGATAATTTTTTGTACCATGCCCTCAGCGATCGCCGCTGCACTTAAACCGCCGCCGCACTCCCACAAAACCTGACAAAATCCCCTCTGATAAAGATTTTCCATCACTAAAGTGGGTGTCACCTCGGTGAGTTCGATCACTTCCACGCCTTTTGTTAATAATTGTTGCTGAAGCTTGACATTAGAATCAATTTGTGTGTAAAGAAGCGTGGGAAATTGACTGGTATCCCAAAGATGGGCGGAGGAGGGTAAATCGAGCGATCGAGTCATGACCACGCGCAGGGGATTATGATCGGAGAGGCCGTGAGTGGTTAGGTGGGGATTATCTTGACGGACAGTGCTACCGCCGACGATAATCGCATCACAGGCCGATCGCAGTTGATGGACTATTTGGCGAGAAGCGGGGCTAGTAATCCATGTGCTATGACCGCTAGTAGCGGCAATTTTGCCATCGAGAGTCATGGCATATTTGAGGATACCGAAGGGTTTTTTAGCGGTGATGCGATGGATAAAACCCTGATTGAGTTGAAGACATTCTGACTCCTCCACTCCCACCAGCGTCTCGATACCTGCCGATTCTAATCTTTGAATGCCTTTCCCCGCCACCAAGGGATTAGGATCGATCATCCCTACCACCACTTTTTTAATGCCTGCTTGCACAATTGCCTCGCTACAGGGTGGAGTACGTCCATAGTGGTTACAGGGTTCAAGATTGACGTATAAAGTGGCACCACGGGCTTTTTCTGCCGCCTGTCTCAGGGCGAAAACTTCTGCAT
Source organism: Microcystis sp. M53598_WE2 (assembly GCF_030067735.1). Taxonomy (NCBI): domain Bacteria; kingdom Bacillati; phylum Cyanobacteriota; class Cyanophyceae; order Chroococcales; family Microcystaceae; genus Microcystis; species Microcystis sp. M53598_WE2. Next base: position 4,957 of record NZ_JASJFE010000610.1, read on the forward strand.
GGGGTTGTCCGGCCCCCGGGTGAAAACCTTCGCCGATAATTATACCCTCTTGAACGATCACAGCACCCACCAAAGGATTAGGAGAAGTCCGCCCCAAGGCTTGCCTAGCAAGGGTTAGACATCTTTGCATCATTGTGCGATCGAATTCTGTTGCCCGGTCCATGGTTTATTTCTCCAAATGAGGGGAATGGGAGTTGGGAGTTGGGAGATGGGGAGGTGGGGGAGATGGGGGAGATGGGGGAGACCACTTCGTGCGCGTTGCGGGGGGAGATGGGGAAAATAAATAAAAATA
>NZ_JASJFE010000013.1:0-2458 GCF_030067735.1 Microcystis sp. M53598_WE2
GAAGCAACTTTACTGTTAGGACGTTATTTTTTCATTGTCTTAGGTTTTATTATCATCTTGGGTTATGTGGGAGTTAATGCAACGGCAATAGCGGCAATTACTGGCGGTTTATCGGTGGGTATTGGTTTCGGTATGCAGCAAGTGGTAAGTAATTTCATTAGCGGTATTTTACTATTATTTGAAAAAGTTCTCAAACCCGGTGATATCATTAATATTGAAGGACAGACTTCTCAGGTAAAAAAGCTAGGTATTCGAGCGACAACAGTGCAAATTCTTACAGACAATTCCGAAAAAATTATTCCCAATCAAAAGTTTTTTACTGAGGATGTCACCACCTACACGGGTAGTGATAACTTGATTTATTGTTCAATTGTTATCGGAGTTGGTTATAATTCTAACTCTCAACAGGTGATGAATTTATTGCTAGACATTGCTGATCAACATCCTCATATACTTAAAAACCCGCAACCAGTAGCTTTTTTTCTTAATTTTGATCATTCTAGTTTAAACTTTGAATTAAAGTTCTGGTTGGATGATGTTAATAGAAAAAAGCGAGTCATTAGTGATATTAATTGTGCTATTCTTGATAGGTTTACTCAACAGGGTATCGAGATTCCCTTCCCGCAGCAAGATATTCACATTCGCAATAATTAGCAATTTATCCCAGTCAAAAACCCTATCGGATTATTTTCATCTCAAAATATATCACTTTCACTTATTAAATTTATGTATTTATTGTTTTTTTATTAATGACTCATGTCTTGACATAAAAACAACTTTAATATAATATCTACCTTAGATGTTATACTCAGAAATACTCAATAATCTAGAATCAAAATCTCCCAGATTAATCTATCGAGGTTTTGCTCATGCTTTTTGGTTCTACTTTGCTTGGCACTTTATCGCTTGCCCTAGTCTTAAATTGGCTCCTTAGTACCTCAGAAACCCGCGTTCCGATACCTTTAATCGGTGGTCAAGGAAACCAAGTAACCAAGAACGTTTTTCAACCGACCGTATGCTACTTTTCCCTTTTAATTGTTGTCATCTACCCTAACTAAAAATCCCATGATTATCCCCCGTTTACAAAATCGTTTTCCCAGAAATAATTCCACCCGTCGGCTGCGAGCTTTCCTCCTAGGTCTTTTCGCTGTGGGTATGACCGCTTTACCCCTAAAAGCCGCTGAAGAAATTGAATTTGTCTATACTCCCCTCGTCTTTTCTGTATCGGTAGCATCCCTAGAAAATTTTGCTAAAGGAGGAAAGATTGATGCTAATTTAAAAAGATTTCTTGCCAGAGCAACTCCCGAAGCAAGAGAGCAGTTTCGTGAAGCTTTATTAACAAAAATTGACATCGATCCTATTTTACTATCTCGTTTTTTTAATAGTGTGATGGGTGCTGATATGCTCTCTCGTTTGGGCAAAGGCATCACCATTGAAGGGGGAATTAATGGTAAATATGCCCTGCGGGGTGCCATTGTTAGTGCCGCTTTCGATCCGGGGGGATTAACCCTTTTAAATGTCCTGAAAAAATTCCCCAATAATATACAGTTACAGGGGGAAGAAATCCTCGGATTAGCTAAAACCATCGATTATGCGGTTTATGTGGCGGAAATATTTATCAAAGATATGCGCCTCTGGACAGCCGAGGAAGCCGCTGCCGTTAAACCAGCGATTAATTATGCCAGTTTACCCGATTTGCGTCAGCGCGGTAGCTTTCAGGTAAAAAAAGAAGTTTGGAACCTAACCGATAGCAGTCGCAATCGCAGTTTATATGTGAATGTTTATATCCCGCAAACTTTCCGAGAAGGCAAAACACCTGTAATTATTTTTTCCCACGGATTAGCCTCGCGACCAGAAGATTATGCCCAAGCAATTGAACATCTAGCTTCCTACGGATTTTTAGTAGCGGCACCGCAACACCCCGGCAGTGATACCCAATACCTACAAGGAATGTTAGGGGGGTATTATCGCAATATTTTTGATGGCAATGAGTTTATTAATCGACCCAAAGATATTAGCTTTGTCATCGATGAATTAGCCAGACGAAATGCTAGTCAATTTCAAGGTAAACTTAACCTCACTAATGTGGGAGTAGCGGGTCATTCCTTCGGGGGTTATACATCTCTAGCTGTTGCCGGCGCACAAATTGATTTTGATAATCTCGCCCAAGATTGTAATCGTCCTTATTCCGGGATTAATATCGCTATTTTACTGGAATGTCGCGCCCTAGAATTGCCTAGACAGGTCTATAATTTTCGCGATGAACGAGTCACGGCTGTCTTTGCAGCTAATCCCGTTAACCGCAGTATTTTTGGGGAAAAAGGTTTAAGTAAAATCTCGATTCCTGTCCTCTTAGGTTCCGGAAGTTATGACCCAGCAGCTAATCCGATTTTTGAACAGGCCATTCCTTTTACTTGGTTAAAAACGCCGGATAAATATCTGGCCATGGTGGAGGGAC
>NZ_JASJFE010000115.1:0-3042 GCF_030067735.1 Microcystis sp. M53598_WE2
ACTTCCCCAATCCCCCACTTCCCCAATCCCCCACTTCCCACTTCCCACTTCCCTGCTCCCTGCTTTTAAACAGGATTTAACATTACTTGCTCAAACCGGCCAAAAAATGATAGTTTCAGATATAGGAATAATCTGGTTAAGAAAAAAATGTCTTCCCTTGCCGCTTGCTGGCCCAAAAATATTTCTAAGTATTAGCAAAACTGACTGACTGTCAGCAGTTGGGCGGGATTTTTCCAGGCTCGAAGAACCCCAAACCAAGAAAATTAAGACAATTAAAAGGATTGCGTCTCTATTATCTGTTAGACGCTTCTAATCCAGTGAATTTGCGGGTTATATTCCAATTAACCCCGTTTAACCCTATTTGTGGCTATCGATTATGGCTGAAAGTTATTTACTAGACAAACTGCAATCTGTAGAACAGACCTACAAAGAATTAACCCGTCGTCTAGCGGATCCCGATGTCACCGGTAATCCGGGTGAATTGCATCGTCTGGCCAAATCCCGCGCTTCCCTAGAGGAAACGGTCAACACTTACGAAATTTGGCAAAAAAGTCAAGAGGATTTAATCGGTGCGAAACAAATCTTCAAAGAATCCGCCAGCGATCCCGAATTAAGGGAAATGGCCGCCCTAGAAGTGGCAGAATTAGAGGAAAAAATCGCCACTTTGGAAGACCAATTAACAATTCTGCTGCTGCCCCGGGATCCCCTCGATGAAAAGAATATCATGCTAGAAATTCGCGCTGGGACCGGAGGTGATGAGGCCAGTATTTGGGCGGGGGATTTAGTTCGCTTGTACTCAAAATATGCCGAAACTCAAAACTGGAAAGTTAGCCTTTTGAGTGAATCTCAGGCGGATATGGGAGGATTTAAAGAGGCAATTTTAGAGATTAAAGGCGATAACGTCTATAGTAAGCTGAAATTTGAGGCGGGAGTCCATCGGGTGCAGCGGGTTCCTCTGACGGAAGCCAGTGGTCGCGTCCACACTTCTACCGCTACCGTGGCGATTATGCCAGAAGTGGACGATGTGGAAGTGCATATCGATCCCAAGGATATTGAGTTAACCACGGCTAGATCCGGGGGTGCAGGCGGTCAAAATGTCAATAAAGTGGAAACTGCCGTCGATTTAATCCATAAACCCACGGGAATCCGAGTTTTTTGCACCGAGGAGCGATCGCAATTGCAAAACCGGGAACGAGCTATGCAGATTCTCCGGGCGAAACTGTACGATATGAAGTTACAGGAACAACAGGAAGCGGTCAGTTCCATGCGACGCTCTCAGGTGGGAACTGGTTCGCGTTCGGAAAAAATTCGCACCTATAACTATAAGGATAATCGTCTCACCGATCATCGCTTAAATCAGAATTTTTCCCTCGATCGCATTTTAGACGGCGATATCGAAGAGGTGATCCAATCCTGTATCGCCAAGGATCAACAGGAAAAACTGGCAGAATTAGCCGCTGCCCAAGAGACAGCTTAATCAGGACAAGGGAGACTCCGAGACTCCTGGATTATTTTTATTTATGCTCCCCCCGCTCCCTTCTCCCCAACCCGCAACCGTAGCTTGACGGTGGGAGTGTGTCAATTGCTAAGCTAAACGGCGCTTAACCTGCATGATCCAACAGCTATAACCCTTTTGGAGTCTATATCGGTGATCCGAAGTAAAAGCCGTTTAGCTTATCTCAAGGTCGCGAGAGGACTCCCGTTAAACCGCGTAGCGGTTAACGGGAGATGAATCGCGACCAGAATGGGGAGCAAGTCAGTTTTGTCAGAACATAAATACTATTCAATAGCTAAAGACTGTTATTTAGGTAAGCACAGCGGTGTTTAAGCACTTGAGGGATATTTTCTTCATTCCACTGGGCTCCAGAAATTTTCAGTCGTCGGTCAATCTGTTTAACCGTGGATTCAACGGCTCCCGAAGCAATAGAGCAAATCTCTTCTTGTTGATAGTAATTATAATTAACAATTCGATGACGATGAATCTCTAAATAACGACAGAAATTTTCAGCTCGTTTGTTTTTTAAAGGAGAGATTAATGCTATTGTTTCCTCAATTTTGCCCTGCCATAATAAACTTTCTGCTTTTTTCAATCTCTTCACTGAACCGCCGACTTTATGAAGATTTTCTACCAAATGAAACCAGTCAAGTATTTCTCTTTTTTCTCCTGGACAATCCCAGTTTTTCACAATTTTCCAAATACCGGGATGTCCGTCTCCCAAACAGGTAAGGGGGTCAGATAAAGGTTGTTGATTAACCCAATATATTAACGATTCATTCTCTCCAAACCAAGCTTTTCTTAGGAAAGTATCAACACAGATTGCTTTATAATCTTTCCAGATACAAGCCTCTCCCTTAGTTTCGGTTCTTAAGCGCACTTTTCCTCCATCTAGACTAATTTCTTGAACGGGGTTTCCTGATTCTTCTTCGGCAAATTGGTGGCGATGGACTAATCGTTGTTGAGTCCTAGCCGAGACCTTCATCCCTATATAAAATTGAAGATCTCTGGCGGCATTTTCATAAGAAACATTGGCACTAGCTCTTAAACAACAGCGTTCTAAGTAAGGACTAATTTGGTTATTACGAGGAATATTTAAACGGATTGCTTGTTTTTCTGTCAGGCATAATTCTCCGATGATGCTTTTTATTTTTCTCGGTCTCCCGGCTTGAGTTCCTGTCGTTTTTGTGACAAAAAAAAATCCTAGTTTCGGAGTTATATATTTTAAGGTCTGTTCTCTTATTGTCGTCTCTATTCCCTCTAAAGTTTGAATTTTTTCAGCCTCAGCTTCCTGATGAAGAATCTTGGCTATCGCTTGAATATGTTGGTTAAGTTCTTGTTGTTGCTCTGGAGTCATTTTTGTCTTTTCCCTACTCTTTTCTCTATCCCATACCCAATTGATGCTTTTGTCAAGTAGTTTATTTGTTCTTCAGCTTTGACTTGCTCCCGTGTAAGATTGGTTTACAATAAGGCACTCCATCTCAGAACACAAGCTTGGTATGAAAGACAAGAAAGAGTAGGATATACTGAAACTTCTTCAATGCTAA
>NZ_JASJFE010000158.1:0-4723 GCF_030067735.1 Microcystis sp. M53598_WE2
TGGCTGAATAATGGTAAAACCCTTGTTGGTTAAGACTTTTAGAGTTTTTGTAAATCAAAAAGTACCAGATATGGGAGTGATCGGGGGGAAAATTCAGGGACTTTTTCCCTGCCTTCAAAATCGGTAAAACCCTACACCCCAACTGCCCCCCCGATGTCGGGGGGGTTGGGGGGGCCACACCCTGCCCCCAAGAAAAACTTTTTGCCGCAAACCCTAATTACTCACTTGCATAAATGAGATACTCCCAAAGAGGGATATTTATGAAGTGGAATCTGACCTGCGGAATGTTGGATATAATCTAATTATGTACTAAAAACAGGAAATTCATGACAAATATTCACTCGATCATCGGTATATTCCCCTCCAATGAAGAAGCAGACATAGTTGTAAGGTGGTAAACGACGTAAATGTGGTGGCTCTACCACAAGACATGGGTTCCGTAAAGGAGATTTAATTTCTTCTCCCAAAGGAATTGGTTATGTTAGTGGAGATACCGAAAAACAGCTATCTGTAAGCGATGCCAATGGTCAACGATTGGGACAGATAACTGTTAGTAAGATTCAGTTAATTCGTCGTTCTAACGGTTTAATTGTTTCTCACTAACTTATGTAAAGCCGCCCTCCGCTATCGCTAAAGGGCGGGGTTTCAGACCCAGTTTTTCGATGAAAGCCCTGTTACTCTACCCTGAGTTTCCCCAGTCTTTCTGGTCTTACGATCGCTTTATGGAAATCGCGGGACTGAAAGCCACCATTCCACCCCTCGGCATCATTACTGTCGCCGCCCTCCTCCCCCAAAACTGGGAGATTCGATTTTATGATCGCAACGTCAATCCTGAAACAGAAGCCGATTGGGAGTGGTGTGAGTTGGTTATCCTCTCTGCCATGTTGGTCCAGAAGCCAGATTTTCAAGCTCTGATTCAAAAAGCCGTGCAGTTAGGCAAAAAAGTCGCCGTTGGCGGTCCCTACCCCACCTCTGTCCCCCAGGATGCCCTGGATTCTGGAGCGAACTATCTCATTTTGGATGAGGGAGAGTTAACCGTTCCCCTGTTTTTGGAGGCGATCGCTCAAGGTCAAAGCCAGGGAATTTTCCGCTCTGGGGACAAGCCAGACGTGACCCTCAGCCCCATCCCCCGCTTCGACCTGCTTCAGCGAGACGATTACTTAATGATGGCAGTGCAATTCTCTCGCGGCTGTCCTTTTAACTGCGAATTTTGTGACATTATTTCCCTCTACGGGCGCAAACCTCGTACTAAAGAGCCGAGTCAGACTTTAGCCGAGTTGCAGACTCTCTACGACCTAGGCTGGCGCGGTTCGTTGTTCATCGTCGATGACAACTTTATTGGCAATCAGCGCAACGTCAAACGCTTTCTCAGAGACTTGATTCCCTGGATGAAGCAGCACGACTATCCCTTCACCTTTATTACTGAAGCCTCGGTCAATTTGGCAGAGGATGATGAATTGTTAAGCCTGATGGCTGAGGCGGGGTTTTATTCTGTCTTTCTGGGGATTGAAACTCCTGACCAAGATAGTCTGCAAGTGACGCGCAAACTGCAAAATACTCGCAATCCACTGGTGGAAGCCTGTCGCAAGATTAATGCAGCCGGTTTGCTAATCTATGCTGGATTTATCTTGGGGTTTGATGGAGAGCGCTCTGGTGCGGGGGAAAGGATTCAAGCCTTTGTGGAAGAAACCAGTATTCCTCAGCCCATGTTAGGCATCCTCCAGGCTCCGCCCAACACGGCGCTCTGGAATCGTCTCCAGCAAGAACAGCGTTTAGTTGAGGGTGACAGCATCCATCCGACGGGAGATCAGAATAGCTTGATGAATTTTATCCCCACCCGCCCGATTGCCGAAATTGCCAAAGAGTATGTCGAAGGCTTCTGGACGCTGTACGAACCCAGCCACTATCTCCGACGCTGTTTCCAACAATGTCTCGGTCTGGGTTTGCAGTCAAAACACAAGCAAACCATGCAATTTCCCGTGGGTAAGGGGTTACGGCTAATTACCCAGTTAATCTGGCATCAGGGTATCCGCCGAGGGAACATTCGGGGACAGTTTTGGCGGCAATTATGGACGATTTGGCAAAAAAAGCCCCAAGTTCTCAATCTGTATTTAGGTCTGTGCGCGGCGGGAGAACATTTTTGGGAGTACCGGGCCTTAGCCAGAGAACGGATTACTCAACAACTAGGCTACGATCCCTTAGAAGTTTCTGGTCGTCCCAACCAGAACTGATTCTGACTCGATAGGGAGGATTGGATTGTATGGTCAAGAGATCGCTCCAGGCTTCCCCTTCGGGAATTAAACAGGCTAAACGAGCCTTTGCGCTCAAGGGGTGGACTCAGGAAAATCTAGCAGGGGAAGTGAACTTAAAGACCCGCCAGCCGATTTGGCGGTTTTTCACAGGGAAACCCGTTGATCGCCAGGTTTTCCTGGAAATTTGTTCGATTCTGGATTTGGATTGGCGGGAGATTGCCCTCGCTCCGCCCGCAGAATTTCCTGAACCAGGAGAACTGGCGAAAACTAATATTGATGCTCTGGTGCAAGAGGTGCGAGCGCAACGCCTGGACACCATCCAAAACCAGTGCGGCATCTTGCAGTTACTAGACATCAGCCATCCAGTCAACCTTGATGACATCTATGTGGATGTCAATATTTTGGCGGAAATTGCCAGTCAACAGTGGGTGGAGATTGCCGATTGGCAAAACTTGGGTCCTGCTGAATTCGAGCGCGTCGGTTTGGGAGAGGTTGAGCAGAAGCAAATACCCGGAATGCAGGCTGTTGAAACTTACTCAAAGCTTAGAGTTTTGGGCAGGCCGGGGGTTGGCAAAACTACCTTTTTGCAACATCTGGCGATTCAGTGCAACCAAGGCGAGTTTGCGGCGAATCAAGTGCCGATTTTTATCTTATTGAGAGAATTTGCCGAGGAGTCCAGTCCCAGTGGTGAATTTAGCCTGTTCAACTACATCCGTCAGGCATTGCTCACCGCTGGAATTTCCAACCCGTCTGTGCTGGAAACCTTACTGCAAGCGGGCAGAGTCCTGCTGTTGCTCGATGGCATGGATGAAGTTCTCAACCAGGACATTACAGCAGTTCTGAGAGAAATTCGTCAATTCTCAGAAAAGTATCATCGCAATCGATTTGTAGTAACCTGTCGCACCGCTGCCCAAAAACTCCAGATTCGAGGTTTCACTGATGTAGAAATTGCCCCCTTTACCCAGGCACAAATCAGCACCTTCGCGCAAAAGTGGTTTGTGGCACTGAGCAAAACGACTGCTCAAGCGGGGCAGGAGCAGTCGGCTGAGTTTATGCAGAAGTTGGACTTGCCGGAAAACTGGCAATTTCGGCAACTGGTGGTGACACCTCTGTTTCTGCATCTCGCCTGCTGGGTGTTTCAGGGTCAAGGGAAATTTCCGAGCAAGCGGGCTGAGTTTTATAAACAAGGGCTGGATTTGCTGCTGGGTAAATGGGATGAAGCTCGAGGAGTCGAACGCGATCAGGTTTACCGGGGGTTTTTATTGCCCCAAAAATTGAGGCTGTTGAGCCAGCTTGCAGCAGTGACTTTTGAACAGGGGCAGTAAGCTTTTACGCATTTAAGTTACATTGACAGCATTACCCTTATTTTTAAGTTTTCTACTCCATTTAATAATCAATCCCCCTTCATTTAAAAGCTGATTGACTACTTTTTCCAGTTCTTCTTTATTTTCAAATTCTCGATTAGCTATGTACTCTTTAGCGGAATGCCACACTAATTCTATTAGGTTGTAATCTGGACTATAAGCTGGTAAAAACTCTAGCCTAATATTGGGCAACTCTTTTTCCACCTGCTCAATAACATCTTTCTTTTTGTGATAACTAGCATTGTCTAATATGATGATAATTTTCGGTCTTTTTTCTCGAAAATCTTCGGGCAGATTTCCCAAGTTTATCCATTCTTGACGAATCTCTTCATGAAGTTTCTTTAATTGTTCATGGAAAGTTTCTGAATTTCCTTTTTTGATCATAAAACAGACTCGTTTTTTGTCATTATATCTTAAGGCTCCCATCACATTCACCCTTCCTCTTTTTCTTTGTCCATTCACTTTTTTTCGCTTTCCTTTTTTTGTCCAAGCTCTCCTTCTTATTACTCTCAAACTAAATCCACACTCATGAGGGGCTGTGTGGCGAACCTGCGTCGCCACCTTGAAAGCCCCGTCCCAAAACCATACCTGGATTGACTCTGGCTTTTCTTTAGCCAACCTTAAATATTCATCTAATTTTTCTTTAAATGCTTTTCTTAATTTCTTGTCTTGCTTATCTTCTAGACTATATTTTGCCCAGATATACACATACTTTTTTCTTCTCAATATTCTTCTCACTTGCGGGCCACTCAGTTTAATTCCTGTTTCCTTTTCTAGATGCTCTGCTAATCTTGCCGCTGTCCATCTCCCGAATTCATATCCCAATTCCTTCGGGTCTTCATCAACTATTTTCAATAGTAAATTAATATATTCCTCTGTGGCTTTTTTATGATTTCCATTTTTTCTACCATCTTCTAGACTTTCTATATTGTTAGGATCGCCATGAACACACCAATGGGCGACTGTTTTGAGTGAACAGCCAATAAACTCAGCTATTTCTCGTTGAGTTTTTCCGTCGTTTAGCAAGAGAAACATTAAAATTCTTTCCCTAACCTCTGCTCTTTCTTCTTCTTTAAGAGCTTTTTGTAAGTTTTTCTTTTCTTCTAA
>NZ_JASJFE010000868.1:0-4081 GCF_030067735.1 Microcystis sp. M53598_WE2
AGTTAAGTAGTCGGACATAAATTCTGTTGTCTATCTTAAGAAATGTAAATTGCCGCAATTCTTACTGACGACCGACTCCTTACCCTACAGTTAACTTTACTTTTGTCCAACTACTTAAAAGAGTCCGATGAATCGACAAAGACGGCAAAAATCAAGACAATTTTCTCCCCCCAGATATTCTATCTTTCCCCCGGAACAATGGCGATGGGGAGTGACTTCTCTGGTGATTAGCTTGGTCTTGTCCCTACTGATTTTAAAACTGAATACCTCTAGTCTCTCCACTGCCACCATAAATATTTTTAATCCCTCCACTGTGGGGGAGAATTTAGCCGGTAAGAGCCTAGATGAGTTAGAAAAGCAGAAAATCGCCGAATTTTTGCAAATTGCCCCGCCAGAAACCGAATTAACCCTCGATCGCACTCCCTTGTTTATTCTCCACGATACAGCTTGGAGTATGACTGCGGGTAACATCGAAGAACAGAAAAAATATGCTCGCGGTCCGATGAAATTGGGCCCCAATGTTTACATCCCCCGCAAACAGAATTCCAAGGATAGAGACATTTTAGACTCGATCGCCCGGCCTTTTTTTGAACGTCACCGTCCCACGGCCACTTTTTATGAACAAGCGGCCGAAATGCTGCCCGCAGACACCAGAGATCAATTAGTGCGTCAACTGTGGCAACTTACCCCAGAAACTATCCGCGTCAAGGGTTTTGCACTTGCTTTAGAGGGTGTTCCTTTGAGTACGCGATCGGCTCCTGAGTTAGAAAAAAGAGCAAGAATTTGGTTAAATACGCCTTCAGAAGCCGTCTTTAGGCGTTTAGTCAAAGAATATCCCACAAATTACTTTGATGGGGCAAAAAGCACCGCATTATGGGCAACAGAAGCGATTTGTCAGCAGCTATCTCACCCTAATTGCGATCGCTTGCGACCAGTTTTTGCCGAAAGAAATCGTCGGGTTATCTCCAGCGTTAACATTGAACTGGTACAAGCGCCGGGATCCCACTGTTTGACCAAAGGACGCTTGCAACCCCTCCCCGGTTACAGCGATTTTCAATACCAACAAACGGCGAAATATTATCTCCTAGCAGCCTTACAAACGGGACAATTACCGCAAATTGTCAGCCATTTTGCCGTGGATAGTTTTCTGATTAATCAAGGAAAATATCCCCATTGTGACCCCCGGGGTTTTGATCTACAACGTCTCTACAATCTCATCAGTCAAGCTTTGGATTATGACCCCGGCACTGTTTATGGCATCGTCCCTCGTTACGGCACAAATATTCTAGCCGGTGATAATATTTGGTGGCATAATCGAGTTTTTGACCAAGCAAATTTACCCACAACTTTAAATTAGACCTGATCATTTAGAAATGTCCACTTCTCCCAAAGCTTCTAGATAGGCAATCGCCGCTTCTAAAGGAGAATCGTAGCCATAGGAAAACTCCTCAAACCAGCGTCCTTCCTCCGATTTAGCATCCAATTTATCTAACCATTGCTTCGCCTTTCTAGTTAAAGCTTCTCGCTTGCGCTGCTGTTTTAATGCCGCCGCTTTTTCTTTTTCCGCTGCCTCCTGTTGTTGCCTTTCTTGGTTTTCTAAGGCTAAAGCTTTTAAAAGCGCATCGGTAGCAGAATCGCTGGTATAATTAACCTTAAATTCAGCCAGGGAACGATCTTTTTCTTGGCGAGAAGAAGGGGACGGCATCGGTTTTTCCTGATCCCGTTTCTGGTATTCTGCCTTCATTTGTGCCAGTAAATCTTCTATTTCTCCCATAATGATCAAGTTAGAAAGTAAAAAGTTAAAAAGCGGGTTTCCTTATTTTTCCAAACGCACTAGATACCATTGTAAATAACCCTCCTCACCCAGGTCCAACTCGCAGTAATTATCGCGCAGATAGAGAGATTTTTCCTCAAAACTAGAGAATTTCGCCAATTGTCGGGGACAAATCTCCGGTTTTGCGGTGATTAAATCTTTTAACTTATCCCGCAACTGGTCGGGAGTCTGGAATTGTTCAGGTTGATCGGCCTCAAGGACAAGAAAATAGTCCCCTTGATACATAATAGAATCGGGCATCGCTGTTTGATAGTCTCAGTAGAAAAATTTTTTGGCTATCTTTATCACTTTATCGCCTCAACGCTCGATCGACACCACCACTATGACAGACCATCTCACCAATCCCTTTCTCAGTCTCCCTTACGAAAGCGCCATGCAGGACTTGGGGGACCAATACTACGATCAAGTTGCGGCTGCGGATTTTCCCAGTCATATCCTTCGTTTTCGCAATGATGCTTTATTACCTTTGGTGGGAATTCAGCCAGAATTAACCTTAGATGAGCATTTTATCGAGGCTTTTGGTAAATTTCAATCCCTGAACCCCTTTTTGGCCCTGCGTTACCACGGTTATCAATTTGGCGAGTATAATCCTTTCTTGGGAGATGGTCGCGGTTTTCTCTACGGTCAAGTTAGGGGTATTGATGGCAAATTATACGATTTTGGTACGAAAGGATCGGGACGGACCCCCTATTCCCGTCATGCGGACGGTAGGTTAACTCTCAAGGGTGGAGTTAGAGAAGTCTTAGCCGGGGAAGCTTTACGGGGTTTAGGGGTGAATACCTCTCGCTGTCTGAGTTTGGTGGAAACGGGGGAAGCTCTCTGGCGCGGCGATGAACCTTCCCCGACGCGATCTTCGGTGATGATTCGAGTTAGTAATTCTCATATTCGTTTTGGGACTTTTGAGCGTTTATTTCATATTAAACGTAGCGATTTAATTAAAAGACTCCTCGATCATGTGATTATTTATTATTATCCTGAAATCGATCCCCAAGATAGCGATCGCTATTTAAAATTTTACGCCGCTTTGATTGAAAGAACCGCTAAATTAGCAGCCCAATGGATGGCCGCCGGTTTTTGTCATGGGGTTCTCAATACCGATAATATGTCAATTACCGGGGAAAGTTTCGATTATGGTCCCTACGCTTTTATTCCTTCCTATAACCCCCAATTTACGGCGGCCTATTTCGACTACGGTGGTCGTTATAGTTATGGTAATCAGCCTTTTATCTGTCGTTTAAATCTAGAGTTACTGCAATCTCCCCTGGCCATGGTCGTCTCCTTGTTAGAGTTAGATCTGGCTTTGGCTAACTATGACCAGCATTACAATTTTTATTATCAAAAAATGATGCTCAAAAAGTTAGGTTTTGAGGATATTTTTACTCCCGAATCCGCTTTACTGGTCAGCAAAACCGTGGAAGTTCTCCAAGAAACTGGCCTCGGTTATCACGACTTTTTCTATCAATTAAGTGAACAATTTAATTACGGTTGGCGAGAAAATAGTTCTCTAATTATTGAAAATATGGATTTACCAAAAGCTGATTGGCAACGTTGGCGAGAGTTATATAGTTTGGTCTTAAATCAATCACCCCCAGATTCCTTGTCTCAAATTGACGACACTTTAAAGCATTATAATCCTAAAACTGCTTTACTTAGACCGCTAATCGAATCGGTTTGGGAAGCAATTACCTCTAAAGACGATTGGCAACCTTTCCACGAATTAGTGATAAAATTACAAAATAAACAGTAATTAAGTAATAAGTAGTGGTGCAAAATTAATTTCTTGGTTAGGAGAGGCAAGAGGCAAGAGGCAAGGGGCAAGGGGCAAGAGGCAAGAGGCAAGAGGCAAGAGGTAGTTAAATATGTGTAATTAATTATCTCTAGCTACTTATTCAGGTCATTTCCTGAAATGCGTTGGACAAAAATTGACCAGACTTGGCGATCAATGTTTCCCTTCTAACCATTAAGAGTGTCAAAATAATAGTAAAATTTTGTGACAAAGTCCAGTCAGATCTAAGAATCTTTGATAGAACTCTAGAAGGATTCTGTGATCAGTCTCCTTAAAGGAGGTTGTTTGCAGTAAGCTAATCTGGCTAACACGCTTTTGGGCGTGATATAGGGAAAAGTCCTGGCGATTGCGCTTAAATAGAGTGATATGCCGAAAGTTGACCCATATTGTTACTCTGGAGAGTGTTATACAGAAAGTTTCTGTATAATATGTAGTTAGACAATATCAATAGAGAGAGACTA
>NZ_JASJFE010000974.1:0-1950 GCF_030067735.1 Microcystis sp. M53598_WE2
TGGTACTTGACGCTTAGAGCTTTTACCTATAGGAGCATTCCCCTATAGAACCCCATAACTCTAGTTTTCAAGGTGCGTTCATCCTGCGATGACTGGGTTTTTTAAGCGGTTGCTTACCCTGCCCGCTATTCTTAATATCATACATCAGATAAAGTCGCCCTAAAAGGGCGAGGCTTTAAACCCAATTTTTCGGTCAACTTTTTAATTTGATTCTAAAGATTTATGACAAATAGGGGGGAATGTAACATCTGCTACCCGTAGCCGTCAAGGGCAAATGATAGGCTATGGATGTGAAGACAGTCCCCTCACCCAATGGTGATCCCCATGTTCTCCCCACTTTTTCCGCTTCTACTCCTACTGCTTTCCTTCCTTAGTCTTCTCTGGTATCAAAAGACCGATAATGATATTTTTAAAGCTCTTGCCGTTAGTAGTTTAATTTTTGCAATTATTTGGGGCTTAATTCTCGTTCATTGGTCAATTCACCTGTTGGGACTGCTGTTATTGTTAAAATTCAGATCCCCCGCTTTCAGTTGCGTGCGCGTGCCTAGATGGTAATGGTTTGACCCTAATCTTCCAACTGTCTGGTAGGTACTTCGATCGCTTGTACATCGATCGTACCGGGAGGGGTGAGAATAATAAACTTACCCCCTGCCACTTTTAACGGTTCACCACAGTTAGGACATTGGCATTCTGTGCGATTAAAACCCGTAAATTCGTAGCTACAGACGGGACAGCTATCTTCAACTAAATTGCGTCGCAACCACCAGCGAAAAATCCCCCAAGCAATGACAGGGGAAAATATCAGGAATGCCACGAGAATTAAAAAACTATTGACTAACCAACCCAGTCCGATCGAGCCTAACAACAATCCGACTAAAATCAAAGATAAGAAACAACCCAAACCAGAATCATTGACAGAATAGCTGCGGAAAAAGTTGTTATTCACGGCTCAACCCTCGATTCATCAAAGCTGCAATTATCTTTAACCTAACACATTCCCAACACATTGCCACGGTTAAATCTTCTTTTTGACTCACTGGTTCCTCGCTCTATTCTATCTTGGGTTTAGTTTTGATCGAGATTATCCGGACTGACATCCTCACCAAATCTGCTGGGGAGTGGATCCTCCGATCGCTTCAACTTGTTATAATAGTCAGTCCCTATCCACCATATCTCTAAAAACCATGAGCGATCCTCGTCTATCTCTAGTGGCAGCTGCCCGAAAATTTTATCAACTGGGTTGGATGCTTGGCACGGCGGGTAATTTATCCGCTAAAGTTGATGATCATAGTTTTTGGATTACTGCCAGTGGCAAAAGTAAAGGTAAACTCACAGAACAGGATTTTGTGCGCGTGGAGCTGACGGGAAAAGTCAGAGAATTAGCTCATCGAGATAATCGTCCTTCGGCCGAAACTAGCATTCATCAGGTGATTTATTGTCTCTTTCCCCAAGCGCAAGCTTGTTATCATGTCCACTCAGTGGAAGCGAATTTAGTTTCCCGTTTTGCTCGCGGGGACAAGTTATCGTTACCTCCCTTAGAAATGTTGAAAGGTTTAGGTATTTGGGTAGAAAATCCTCAAGTATTTATGCCGGTTTTTGCTAACTATCTCGATGTGCCGAAAATTGCCGCAGAAATAGAAAGTAGATTCTCAACTTTCCCCCCGGAAATTCCCGCTTTACTGATTTCTTACCATGGTGTGACGGTGTGGGGTGAGTCTCTAGAAACTACCGAGAATTATTTAGAGATAGTTGAGTATATTTTTCGTTATCTAGTGGCAGCCTATCAAGTAAAACCTTGGTAAACCTTAATTTAGACAAGGCAATCAAGAAAAGACTGCCGACATTTACCAAGGCGCCACCCAGATTCGAACTGGGGGTAAAGGTTTTGCAGACCTCTGCCTTACCACTTGGCGATGGCGCCGATCAAGCAATACTTATCCTAGCATAACA
>NZ_JASJFE010000364.1:0-8909 GCF_030067735.1 Microcystis sp. M53598_WE2
AAGACGAGATTATTAAGCCTAACTCTAACTTTCAATATGAAGCTTTTAGAAAAATGTTGATGATAGTTATTGGTTTAGCAACATTAGAAAAAATTGAAAAAAAGTTAGAAAAAACCAGTAAAATTAGTGCTTTAAAAGGTGATCTCGGTAATCTAAAGAGAAGTCGCAATCGAGCGGCTCATACTCATACTAAAGGTACTTTGAGAACCTATGACGCTCCTTCTAAAACTAAACATGATTTTGATAGAATATATGCTTTGTTAACAGAGTTAGATGCAGAATTGCAGCGTCATAAGTGTTGACTTATTTCTCGTACAATCGCTTTTAGCGCACCTTCGACAAAGACAATCAGTCAAAATTAAACCCCCTAACCGGCGAAAATTAACTGCAAGCGATCGAAAAACTGGGAAAATATTCAATTGATTCAATGTCATCTTTTTTAACTATCCTGCCCATGAATAATCAGGTCATCCGTACTGATAAAGCTCCGGCCCCTGTGGGTCCCTATAATCAAGCGATCGCCGCTCCTGGTCCTTTTCTCTTTGTTGCGGGACAAATTCCCCTAGATCCCGTCACGGGTGAAATCGTCTCCGGGGAAATTAGCGCCCAAACCGAACAAGTTATGGCCAATCTAGAGGGCATTTTAACCGCTGCTGGGGCTAATTGGTCAAATGTGGTGAAAACTACCGTCTTTCTCTCGGATTTAGCCAATTTCGGGGCGATGAATCAAGTTTATGCCCGTTATTTCCCCCCGGAAACTGCCCCGGCCCGGGCCTGTGTGGAGGTGGCCCGTCTTCCCAAAGATGTGCTAGTGGAAATAGAATGTATTGCCGCTTTAGCCTAAAAATTAAGGTGGGCAATGCCCACCCTAAGGGAATCTCTCTCTAGACTACTAAAGCTTCTAGAATCGTCTTATTGTAGATAATTCGCCCTACAGTAGTACGCACATACTGAGAAATTATCTCACCATCTTTCTCGCGGGTTTTGCGCTCCCGATAATATTTCCAGATGCTGCCATCGGGGAGAGTTTCCGTTTCCAGGACTTCCTCATCGGGTTTATTGGTTTTCACCTTTTCTCCGACCGGTAAACGCAACCACACAGAAGCGTGCAGATCCACCAATCCCTGATCAAAAGCGCGAATAGCGTCATCCATGCTGGCGAAATAACGACCCCCACCCTTTTGGGCCTTGGGATTTTCGGCCGTGAGATAATAACAACCCAAAACCATATCCTGAGAAGGGGCAACAATCGGGCGACCGGTCGCCGGTGAGAGAATATTATGACAGGCCAACATCAATAAGCGCGCTTCCGATTGTGCCTCCAGGGAGAGGGGAATATGTACGGCCATTTGGTCCCCGTCAAAGTCAGCATTAAAAGCGGGACAGACGAGGGGATGTAACTGAATCGCCCGGCCCTCCACTAAGATCGGTTCAAACGCTTGAATGCCCAAACGGTGCAGGGTAGGAGCGCGGTTTAACATCACCGGGTGTCCCGTGATCACTTCATCCAAGACGTGCCAAACATTGGCATCCCCCCGTTGGATCATTTTCTTGGCTGCCTTGATATTATTGACGATGCCTAATTTAATTAAACGATGGATAACGAAGGGTTGGAACAATTCGATCGCCATTTCCCTGGGTAAACCGCATTGATAGATCTTCAATTTCGGACCGACAACGATAACCGAACGTCCCGAATAGTCCACCCGTTTACCGAGGAGATTTTGACGGAAACGCCCCTGTTTACCCTCGATAATATCCGATAAAGACTTCAGGGCGCGATTATTGGCCCCCACCACCGTGCGACCGCGACGACCGTTATCAATTAAAGCATCGACGGCCTCCTGTAACATCCGTTTTTCGTTGCGGACGATAATTTCCGGGGCGAGAATTTCTTGCAGACGGGATAAACGGTTATTGCGGTTAATCACCCGACGGTAGAGATCGTTCAGGTCAGAGGTGGCAAAACGGCCGCCGTCCAACTGCACCATGGGGCGTAAATCGGGTGGAATCACGGGAATTACGCTTAAAACCATCCATTCTGCCTGAGAACCCGTGGCGATAAAGTTATCGATTACCCGGAGACGTTTAATTAATTTTGCCCGTTTTTGCCCTTTACTTTCGACAATTTCCGTCCGCAGTCTTTCCGCTTCTTCTTCCAGGTTAATTTCCTGTAAGAGTCTTTGGATAGCCTCGGCCCCGATACCCACTTCAATGCCGACTAATTCCGAATCCTCTGCGTAGATTTCTTCTTCGATCTCTAACCATTGATCTTCGCTGAGGAGTTGTTTATAACTAAGATTGCCTGCGTTACCCGGATCGAGAACCACATAGGCATTAAAATAGACGATTTGCTCCACGTCCCGCAGGGGCATATCGAGCAGGATACTGAGATAACTGGGAATACCTTTGAGATACCAAACGTGGGTGACGGGGGCAGCTAATTTGATAAAACCCATGCGATGACGACGTACCCGCGACTCGGTGACTTCTACCCCGCAACGTTCACAGACAATTCCCCGGTGACGGACGCGTTTGTATTTACCGCACCAACATTCCCAGTCTTTGGAGGGGCCAAAAATTTTCTCGCAGAATAACCCATCCATTTCCGGTTTAAGAGTCCGATAGTTGATCGTTTCTGGTTTGGTTACTTCTCCGACGACTTGACCGTTAGGTAGGGTTCTTTCTCCCCATTGCCGAATTCTCTCGGGGGACGCTAAACCGATTTTGACGTAATCAAATCTTTGATCTGTTGGAGTCTTCATTCTGAATTTTTTACTATGGGTAATGATCTGGGTTGACAACTATTGGGCAGAAACGACAGTTAACTCAGTCACTTTTTCTTCGGGTCAAACTGGCCCGACCGAGTCCGGGACATTACATTATACAATTTTTCTAGTTCGATCGACCATTAAGTGATATTTTCCCAGATGGTGATGCTGCCGTCGGCCGCCGCCGCCGCTAGGTGGCAATAATCGGGGCTGAGAACTAAACTGGAAATTGGCGACGATCGCCCATTGGTGGCGCTGAGAGTTGCGATCGCCTGTTGATAATTGGCTAACCAGATTTTAACCTCTCCGTCGGTTCCCCCCGTCAATAACCATTGACCCTCCCCTCCGAATACCAAGCTTGTCACCTGACCATTATGGGCATTGATCACCCGAATTGGCGCAAAATGACCGCTTTTCTCTCGATCGTATTGCCAGATTTTCACCGTACCATCCACACAACCGGCGGCAATAATCTGACCATCGGCAGCGATCGCAAGACTCTGCACCGAAGAAATGTTACCTGATAAGACGGCGATTTTTTCTCCCGATCCCAATTGCCAGAGGGTGACAGTGCCATCACCTCCAGCTGCGGCGATAAAATCTTGATTAGGAGCCACTGCTAGGGCATAAATTGCCCCCAGACTGTCATAGGAACTAAATTCTTCGGTTTCCTGCTCTAAATTCCACTGTTTTAGGGTTTGATCGTAACTACCACTAACCAAAAAATGCCAACGGGGGGCAAAATCCAGGCCGTGAATCGAACCGAGATGACCGAGGAAAATTTGATTTAATTCCAGATTACTGGCATCGCTGGCTAAAGTCCATAATTTAACGGTTTGATCGAATCCTCCCGTTGCTAGATGATAATCGCCGTTTCCGGTGACTGCTAGGGCTAAAATGCCCTGATCATGAGCTTCCACCGTATTAATCAGGGTTCCTCTCGCAAAATCCCAGATTTTTAGGGTACGATCCCAACTAACGCTAATTAAAAACCGTTGATCCTCGGTAATTGCGATCGCCGTGATCATTTCCCGATGGGCGGTCAGACGGCGATAATAGTGCCAATGGGGTATATCGACGGGGGGGGAAGTGGGAGTTAAATTAAGGGCGGGTAGGGTGATTTGTGGCTCATTTTCCGCTTTTGTGGCGGGAATATCCGCCGATTCTTCGTTAATCGGCAAAATCTCTCTGTGTAAGCGACCGTAGGATTTTTCCAGATGTTCGATGCGTTCCAGCAGCGCGTTACGGTTGATGTATTGAATAATTTGATTGTAGGACTGTTCGAGGGCGAGAATATTCTCCTCTAATTCTGCGATGGCACTGGCGTTATCCCTGGCCACTGCGGGACTCAGGGACTGTATTTGGGCCGATAAAGCTTCTTTTTCTTCTTCCCACTGATCCTGTAAATGACCAGTCATCTCAGTTAAGCGTTGACGTTGCAGGGTTCTTTCTCGGAGACGATTGAGAATATTCAACCCGAAAGTCACTACCAGGAGGAACAAAGGCAAAAACCCCGCACCCATGGCGATAAGGGTAAGCAGGGTTAATCCTAGGGCGATATATTCCGCTAATTCTAGCCAATGGGGGCGATGGTCGGTCATTTTGCAGTTACCGGTAAAGGGATTTTGATCATCTCCTGATTTCAGACTCATGGTAACGCTAATTGCTGCCTTGGGATTGACTAAAATTAATTTTTAAGCAGGAGTTAAGACTTTTTTCTTAGTTTCTATCGGTGCGGTTAAAGCGGATTCTAAATCGGCCTTCCCTAGTCTTGCTTCCAAAATTTTCAGCACTTCCCGTCCAAAATCATCGGGATTTTGTTGCCATGCTTGCAGACAAACTTCGCCAAAAAATGACCCCAAAGGTTCAGGATTCCAGAGCAGTTTTTTGGCTGTCCAGGGCATTAAACTCATGGGATCGTAGTCGGGTTTAATAATTTCTTTTTTGAAGGCGTATTCTTCTAGATGGGTGTGGGGTTGTAGTCCGATAAAAAAGATAGCTGGTTCCACTTTATCGACTCCAAAAATATTTTCTAATTCCCGATGATAGGCGATAGTTTGACGAATAGTTTCTAGGGTTTCATCAATAACATTAAAGGAATAATTTACCGAAACCAGAGCATTAAAACCCGCCGCTTTTAAGTCTCGACAATTTTGCAGAACTGTCCGCAAATTATAGCCCATGCGCATTTTACGGACTAATTCCTGAGAACCACTGGTGATACCAATTTCAAAGTAGTTCATGCCTGTTTTTACCATTAAATCGCACAGTTTCGGAGTGAGATTATCGGCACGAATATAGGCAGCCCAACGTATATCTTTCATCCCAGAAGCGAGAATTTTTTCTAATAGTTCTTCCACGTCGTTGATAAATTTTCTGGTGGGGATAAATTGGGCATCGGTAAACCAGAAATTGCGAATGCCGCGGTCGTATAATTGGCGCATTTCCTTAACTACTTCATCCGCGGGATTAATGCGTACTTGTTTGCCCTCAACGACGGTATAGATGCAGTAGCAGCAGTTATGGGGACAGCCGCGCTTGGTTTGTACCCCGATATAAAAGTCGTTTTCTTGGAAATAGTAGGAAAATTCCGGCCAAATACTGGCGATATAGTCGTAGTTACAAGCGGATTTTTCTAAGGGGGTGGGGGATTCGTGGATTAAACGCGGCCGGGGTGTGGTTTCTCCGACCACATAACAACGTTCATCGCTAAAGTCCCGGCCGGAGAGGAATTTTTCTAGCAGGGTTTCCCCTTCTCCGACTGATACAATTGTTCCTGTGGGCAGTTTAGTTTTTAGTTGTTCGTAGAAAACACTGACGGCACCACCCCCGACGATAACTCGCGCTTCGGGATGGTATTTTCTGGCCCGCTGCAACCCTCGGCGAATTAGTCCCTGATTGCGCCATAATTCGCCGTAGTAGGCGGTTGTCACCTTCAAACCTCCTAAAGCACCTCGCAGCTTGATTAGGGGGTTTTTAGCGTAGTAAAATTCAAAGGCGTTTTGCAGGGGATTACCACCGCGACCACCGACGGGGGCATATATTTGAATATCCCGCCAGGAGAATACTAGCAGGGTGGGCCGAAATTCGTCAACACAGCGATCGAGTGCTTGGTTAAAGTCTAAGGGGGGGACGGTGCCAAGGTCAAAAATCCTTTGTTCGATGTCGGGGAATAGTTTATGAACGTGGTCGGAAAGATAAACGACACCGATGGGGAAAATGGGGTTACAGGGGAGTCTAACGTAGAGGATGCGTTGCGCTTGCGGTTGAGTCATGAGATTTCTGAATGGGACAGGGACGCATTCTGAGTAATCTTAATATAACTTAACTTTGCTGGGCTTGTCTGGCAGTTATCAGTTATCAGTTATCAGTTATCAGATGTGAGTTTTCAGTTCACTGTTTACTGTTTACTGAAAAGCTTCCCACTTCCCACACCCCACACCCCACACCCCACACCCTACACCCTACACCCCACACCCCACTTGCGTCTTAGGTTAAACTTTAATTCCTAGTACCTGTGTATGGGTTCCCCGCGCTTGGGTGACACCGATGGTTCTTTCGGAAGCTTCAATCATCGGCCGACGCAAACTAACGACAATAAATTGCGCTTGTTGTGCTTGTTTTTGAATCATTTTGGCCAATTTCTCCACATTGGCCCCATCTAAAAACATATCCACTTCATCAAACGCATAAAAGGGAGAAGGACGATATCTTTGTAGGGAAAAAATAAAGCTTAAAGCGGTTAAAGATTTTTCACCTCCAGACATGGAACTTAATCGCTGTACTGGTTTTCCTTTGGGATGTGCCACCAGATTTAAGCCACCATTAAAGGGGTCATTTTCGTCTTCTAGTTGTAAGTAACCATCGCCATCGGACAGGGTGGCAAATATGGTCTTAAAGTTTTCGTTAACAGCAGTAAATGCTTCCTGAAAAGCATTAAATCTGAGGGTGGTAAAGTTTTCTATCCGCAAAAGTAGTTCGGTTCTTTCTCCCTCTAGAGTTTGCAGTTTTTCTGATAGTTCATCTAATCTCTCTTTAGTTTTTTGGTGTTCTTCTAAAGCTAACATATTGACAGGTTCTAAAGCTGCTAATTTCTTTTGTAACTGCCGAATATCGCTTTGAATTTTCTCGAAATCTCGATCGCTTTCAGGAATTTCGGGCAAGGGATTGGGTAAGTCGCTTTCTAGTTGACTAATTTCTGTCTGTAAAGTGGTTAGTAATGCTTGTCTTTCCTCTTGATTGTTGACTAACTTTTCCGATTGCCAGATAGCCTGTTGTTGCTGGTTTTGTTGTTGTCGCAAAACTGTCTCTAATTGGTCTCTTTTTTGCTTGGTTTCCCCTAGTTGTTGCGATAATTGCTGTAAAGCTTGATTGATTTCTAAAATATGGCGATCAAGTTTTTCTATCTCCAGATTACCGATATTTCTCTGATTAACTGCATCGGTAATTATCCTGTCAATCTCAATAATTCTATCCGCAGACTCTTGACTTTTTTCCTCTAGTCTGATTTGTTGATTATGTAAATCTTTTAACTGTTCGCGGACTGTAGCGAGGTGATTTTCTTGGGTTTGTAACTCTAATTCTTGACTGCGAATTATTCCCTGTACCTGTTGCCATTCGCTATGGGTATGATTGGCCTCTAAAGCAGTTAATTTCTCCTGTTCTTGCTGTAAAGATAACTCTAACTCAGGAATTTCTCTGGTTAATACTTCTAACCGTTGACGAGAAATAGTAATTTCCTCTTGCTGACCCGATAATTGACGGTTTAAATCCTCTTTTTCTGTGGTTAAACGTTGTAAATCCTTGCTTAATTGTTGTAGAGATAATTGATTTTCCCGATGACTCTGACGGGTTTCGGTTAACTGTTGGGTTAACTGACTGATAAGATTATTAACTTGGGTGATTTTTTCTTCGTTGCGGGTAAGAATGCGATCGATTTCTGCTAATCTTTCCCGTAGAGATTCCGCTTCGCTAGACTCCTTCGGAGAAATTTTACCAAAACGCAGCCCCGATCGCGTCGGTTGGCTGCCTCCGGTCATAGCGCCAGTCATCTCTAATAACTCGCCATCCAAAGTAACGATGCGATATTGATTGATATAATAACGGGCAGAATCTATATCCTCGAAAACCACGGTACTGCCAAAAATATAGTTAAAAACCTCCCGATACTGGGATTGAAACTTAACTAAATTCACCGCTAAATCCAGATAACCCCGCGCGTGACGCAGAGAGGAAATATCCTGGGGACGGGGAGGACGAATTTTATTCAGGGGTAAAAAAGTGGCGCGACCGATGCGACGCTGTTTTAGCAAGGCAATTCCGGCAGCCGCAACGCTATCGTCTTGGACGACTACATGACCTAAACGACCTCCGGCGGCGATTTCAAGAGCAATTTGATAACGTTCCTCTACTTCGCCCAATTGTGCCACTAATCCGCATATTCCGGGCAAATCTGACTGTAATAATATTTGAGTAGCATAGGTTCCCTGGGCCTCCTGTTGCGCTTGCTTGGTCGCTTCCAGTTTATCTAATTCCCTCTGTTTGTCCCGTTGTTCCTTGAGCAGACGTTTTTGGGTGTCCTGACTGATGACGCGATTTTGTTCGGCAATGGTGAGTTTTTGGGCTAAATTTTGGATATCGGGATCCGATTGATTAATTTTTTGTAATATTTCTTGACTTTCTTCCGTTTTTGTGCTAATAACTTGCTCTAATTCTTGCAGACGTTGACCAGCTTCTACTATATTAGTTTGCAATCGATCGCATCTTTCGGTCAATTGGGCCCGTTGGCTACGGTAGGGGTTTAATTGTTCCTGAAGACGGGTAATATTGCGGGAAAGGTCACTTTGTTCTTTTACCCAAGCTTCTGACGCTTCTGCGAGACTACTTGCTTGCAGACGATGGGTTTCTAGGGTTTCCCTTGCGGTTTGGGTTGTCAGTAGGAGATTGGGTAAAATTTCAGTTTCTAAACGGCTTTTTTCAGCAGTAATCTGATTTAATTCGAGATTGTAGCGATTAATTTCCTCTAAAAGCCTGTTTTTCTGTCCCTGAGATTCTTTTTCGAGGTTTTCTAACTCTTTTTGTCGTTGTTGCTGTTGTTGTCGTTTGGCCTGTTGACTTGCTAATCGGGAAGTTAGGGAC
>NZ_JASJFE010000732.1:0-2731 GCF_030067735.1 Microcystis sp. M53598_WE2
AAATGATCAAAATAGGGTAAAGTTCGTGTTAAGATGATCAGTTGAAAAAAACATTAGTGAAAATTGCTCCCTAACTTCGCTCCTAGCAGCAGGGGAAAGGAGCTTAAGAAAAATCTATGTCGGTTGACGGCGAGATTTTACAGGTGCGACTAATCATGCAGTTTATGGAGGAATAATCCCAATGGTGCAAGCCAAATCCAAAGGTTTCCAGGCCGGCGTAAAAGACTACCGCCTGACCTACTACACCCCCGACTACACCCCCAAAGATACCGATCTACTAGCTTGCTTCCGGGTAACACCCCAACCAGGAGTTCCTCCTGAAGAAGCAGGTGCGGCGGTAGCGGCGGAGTCTTCCACAGGTACCTGGACCACCGTTTGGACCGATAACTTAACCGACCTCGATCGCTATAAAGGCCGTTGTTATGATATCGAACCCGTACCCAACGAAGATAACCAGTTCTTCTGTTTCGTTGCCTATCCTTTAGATCTATTTGAAGAAGGTTCCGTCACCAACATCCTCACCTCGATCGTTGGTAACGTTTTCGGTTTCAAAGCTCTACGCGGTCTCCGGTTAGAAGATATCCGTTTCCCCGTCGCTTTAATCAAAACCTTCCAAGGTCCTCCCCACGGTATCACCGTTGAACGGGACAAATTAAACAAATACGGTCGCCCCTTACTCGGTTGCACCATCAAACCCAAACTCGGCCTTTCCGCTAAAAACTACGGTCGTGCCGTTTATGAATGTCTTCGCGGTGGTTTAGACTTCACCAAAGACGACGAAAATATTAACTCTCAACCCTTCATGCGTTGGCGCGATCGTTTCCTCTTTGTCCAAGAGGCGATCGTTAAATCCCAAGCAGAAACCAACGAAGTTAAAGGACATTACCTCAACGTAACTGCTCCTACCTGCGAGCAGATGATGCAACGGGCTGAATTCGCTGCCGAAATCAAAACCCCCATCATCATGCACGACTACCTCACCGGTGGTTTCACCGCTAACACCACCCTGGCGAAATTCTGCCGCGACAAAGGGTTACTGCTCCACATTCACCGGGCAATGCACGCGGTTATCGACCGTCAGAAAAATCATGGTATCCACTTCCGCGTTTTAGCTAAGTGCTTACGTCTGTCCGGTGGTGATCACCTGCACTCGGGAACCGTTGTCGGTAAACTCGAAGGTGAACGCGGTATCACGATGGGTTTTGTTGACCTAATGCGTGAAGACTATGTAGAAGAAGATCGCGCTCGTGGTATTTTCTTCACCCAAGACTACGCCTCCTTACCCGGGGTAATGCCGGTTGCTTCTGGTGGTATCCACGTTTGGCATATGCCCGCGTTGGTGGAAATCTTCGGTGACGATTCCTGCTTACAGTTCGGTGGTGGAACCCTCGGCCACCCCTGGGGTAACGCACCGGGTGCCACCGCTAACCGTGTGGCTCTGGAAGCTTGTATCCAAGCTCGTAACGAAGGACGCTCCTTGGCCCGCGAAGGTAACGACGTTATCCGGGAAGCTTGCCGTTGGAGTCCTGAACTGGCTGCCGCTTGCGAACTCTGGAAAGAAATCAAATTCGAGTTCGAGGCTATGGATACCCTCTAATACAGCCCTTCAGAAAGTTGTTAGCAGTTATTGGTGGAAAATAATGCTGGAGGACTTGCCCAAAATCGGGAAGCAGTCGCTAGAATTTCAACACTGATAACTGTCTAGCCAATAACTGAAAACTGTATAAAATGTATCCGAAAAAAGTTGTTCAAGATACCGCGAAAGTCTTACAAAGTTACCTAACTTACCAAGCGGTTCGCACGATTATCGATCAATTGTCAGAAACTAATCCGACTTTAGCTATTTGGCTGAGTCACTATACTTCTAGCCATTCAATTCAGGATGGCGAGGCCTATATTGCGGGGTTAATGGCTGAGAATAAAGAGTTAGTTTTGCGGATCATGACGGTAAGAGAACATCTAGCCGAACAGGTTTTAGAGTTCTTGCCAGAGATGGTAAAAACGGGAATTATTAATGACAATACCGAACATCGTCGGCAACTTTTGGAACGTCTCACCCGTACTGCTATAAGTCAACCAGAGACATCGGAATTAAATCTCGATGTTGATGATCTACCCAACCCATAAGGAATCAAGAAACCCATGAAAACTTTACCTAAAGAGAAGCGTTACGAAACTCTTTCCTACTTGCCCCCCCTCACCGATCAACAAATTGCTAAACAAATTCAATACATGATCGATCAGGGTTATATTCCTGCTGTGGAATTTGAAAAAGATCCCAAACCCGCAGATTATCATTGGACGATGTGGAAACTGCCTTTATTCTCTGTTTCTGGTCCCCAAGAAGTTCTTAATGAAGTTCGCGAGTGCCGCACCGAGTATTCTGATTGCTACATCCGCGTTATCGCTTTTGACAACATCAAACAATGTCAAACCATGAGCTTTATTGTTCATAAACCCAATGCCGGCCGCTACTAATTTGGCTGTCATCTAATTATTAACTTTTGAGGGGGGTTCTTAGACCTCCCTTTTTTTCTATTTGTCTGGTAGAATTTTTAGCAAGAGTGAATCCGAGCTAGAAATAGGGGAGCATCTCACCTTTAATTGAAATGACTATATAATTACTCACTTGCATAAATGAAATGCTCCCAATATAATGGGACTGGATTCCTGTTTTTCTCATTAGCGATGGCATTTGATTATGTAGTTTTAGGCAGAAAGCTCAAGGATG
>NZ_JASJFE010000040.1:0-2814 GCF_030067735.1 Microcystis sp. M53598_WE2
AAAGCAACGTGAAGGGGAAGGTCAATGAGCGGAGTAAAAAATTCTGGGTCTAGTTCTAAATGTTCCTGATTAATTTTTAGTTCATAAACTTCTGGCATTTTTGTGAAGGCTGCTAAACGAAGAGATGTGAAGTAATCTTCCATAGTTTTATGAACACATTGCACGGCGACGGCTTTTCTATCTCGGCGCCAAATCTCACCGGGGAATAATTGATTGCGTCCGGAAAAATAGCCAGCTTTCGGTTTAAAATAAAAGGGAAACTTATCTTTTTTCAGAAAAGGTAAAGAGGGATGGGGGACGGCGAACAGGAAATAGCCACCGAATTTCAAAAGTTGGTAGGCTTTCTGCATCGTGCTAATAGTTTCTGAAACATTTAAGTAGTTGAACAGAAACATAGCCAGAACTAAATCGTATTGTTCGGACTCAGTGACCGCAAAATCACGAATATCACCAGCTTCATAGGAAGCATTAATAATCTGATGCTCGTTTTTTTGAATCAAGGCCTGCTCGATCATTTGCGATGAAATATCAATCCCATGAACAGATTGAGCGCCTCGGTTAATTAACTCTCTTCCTACATAACCTTCCCCACAGCCTAGATCTAATATATTCTTGTTGACAATCGGTTCACATAAATCAATGACAAAGGGACGTGCGGAGTAATCAGAAAGCAAAATCGGTTCTACTCGTTTCCAGTCTCCTGCGCTTTCGTCGTAAAGTTTTTTGGTTTCTTGTGTTGCTTTCATACCCATCTAACGTGATAAAATTTGCACTAATTTTGTTTTAGTCTAGCACTGTGTAAGTAATTACCCATAAAACTTTTACCAGTTAATCCAAAATCAGCTATCGCCAGAAAAATTAGCTCTTCTTCTCCTAAGTTCACAGATTGATGCACACACCAACGGGGAATAACAGCAAAAGTACCTGGTTCGACCTCGTTTTCGTATTGATCAACAATAACTTTTCCTTGACCCTGAAGAAATACAAATACGGTTTCATGTGCGTGTCTGTGCATTTCATTCGCCTTTCCTGGCTTGACTATAACTAGGCGTGGATCTAAAACTTCTAGATCAAATGGCAGGCGAAATACGTTAAAATCAATATTGAGTTTATCAACCTTATTGTTGTATAAGGCTTCTAAGTTGCTGGCGCTGATTGTTGAAATAAGCTCTTTACCTTCTTGCACATGAGTCAAGCTTTTTTGTTCATTAATTTTTTCGGTCAAGCCTCCGAGACGCATCGTTTGAAAATCATGGTAAAGTTGTGAAGCAAGCCTTAATATTGTTTGAGAGCATTGGCATTCACCAGATGGATTTTCAAGCCAATTTAACAAGTTCAGAACTTCTTCCTTGTGCTTTTCCGTTTGCATCCCGTATAGCAAAAGTGAACTCAATCCGGGTAGTAGTTTTTCCACTGGAACAGTAGATAAGTCTTCCGTCAATCCAATACGCACGTCATTGATTTGATGCAATAAAAGTTCCTGTTCCTGATTAGACAGCTTTTTGCCTTTAATCATTTTAGTGAAAAGCGTAACAATCTTGAGTTGGTCTGATGATGTCAAAGATTTATCTAGTGCCAACGCACGTTCATACATATTGTCCCAGTAAGCAGCACGTAGATTTAAGGCTTTTAACATTCCTTTCCGTAATTCCAGAACAGCCTGTTCGCTTTCACTGGCTAATTCTTTAGCAATCTCAACTAAAGTTAAGCTGTGTTCATCCTCCACTTCTGTATGTAAAGGAAAAAATACATATTGCTGCAAGGATAATGATGTATGTTTTTTGATCGCTTCAATAATGTGTTTGTAGATAAATTTAACAACAGATTCAGTCCCTAAACCTATGGCTCCAATAGCTTGGAGTGAACTTCCATTCTGGAGCAGCGATAAGAATGATTCACGCCAGATTTCCACTTCAACACAAGGCGTTTGCGTGCTATCTACTCCCATCGCTTCTTGAAAACGCTTGAATAACTGTGGGTGAGGAATTTCCTGTACCCACTCGTCCTTAATACTTAATTTACGGATTGCTTCGAGATCTTCATGGTGTAGATGTCCGTTTTCTTCAGCTAAGTTCTTCAGCAGGTGATTTCGATGAGTGGGATTTTCTAGCTTTGATATTACTGCTGTTAAATAACGGGAAAACCAGTCACTATAAGCTCCGTATTGACTGGCAAAGTCTGTCAGAACTTCATCAATATGTTGAAATTCTCCTTTTTCTAAAGCCAGTAAATACGGATGATTAATCGCTCGATGGCTTAGTGCTTCCTCGATTAAATTTTCCATTTTTTTTCATCCCCCGATAGCCGCCCTCTTTTAAATACCATCACAAAATTGGCCAATTGTCAATAGCGTTTGAGATGCGCTCCCCCTGAAAACAGATCATTCTTGATTAAGATTCTCTGAGACTTTCTCTCTCTAATTCGATTAAATTATCGATTTTTTTTAGCTTGGTATCCCCAGCAAGATAACCGATCCCGCGATGTAAATGTAAGCGAAATTGTTGAGTTAGAGTTTCTTTATCGGTTCCTAATCCGTCTTGATGACAACGTTGTTTGAGGGCAATTAAGAAAATATCGGCCATTTCTCCCCCGAATACTTTCCAGGATAATTCTACATTGCTATCGGCAGGAATGGGAACGGGAGAGGGGAGACTCGGTTCGGCAAGGGAACGACAAAAAGCCCAACGACAGAGGATATTCCATTGGTCAATTTTGGTGTAGCGTTTTAATTTTATTAGGCTATCTTTGGCGGTTTGAGATAGTCGAAAACGTTCGATCGGTGATTCCATAATCTATAATTATACCTCGCTCTGA
>NZ_JASJFE010000248.1:0-7374 GCF_030067735.1 Microcystis sp. M53598_WE2
AGTAAAAGCAGGGCATGAATCAGAAGAAAATTTTCGGGAACAGGTCGAGGAATTATTCAGAGAAGCGGGTTATGAAAGTCAAGATGGTTGGAAAAACTTACTCTCCGATATAACTGGATTAATAGCCTTTATTGCGATCTTAATTTTTGGTCGTCAACAATTGGCGATTACGCAAGCTTATGTTAGTCGTTATTTTCTCAGCTTAAATGATATCACCAAAGCCTTTATCTTTATCCTCTTTACCGATATATTTGTCGGGTTTCACTCGGCGGAGGGTTGGACGGTAATCTTAGAAACTTTGTTCCGGCACTTTGGTTGGCGCGAGAATATTACATTTATTAGCTTGTTTGTGGCCACGGTTCCCGTTATCCTAGATACCATCTTTAAACTATTAATATTTAATTATCTGACTCGTAAATCTCCCACCGCCGCAACTATCCTAGAAAAGATGAACCAGTAACGCCCTATGATCCTTAGTATTGCCGATACCTTCATTAAAAGACCCGTTCTGACCACAGTTTGCTCGATTTTAATCGTTTTGATCGGAGCGATCGCTGTTCCCTTTTTACCCCTAGAAAAACTGCCCCAGTTGGCATTTATTCAGGTAGCGGTAAATGCCAACTATTTGGGGACCGATGCCAAAACCGTACAGGATAACGTTACCACGGTACTCGATCGCCAGATTAACGGGACAGAACAGATTGTTTATATGCAGTCCCAGAGTACCAACACCGGACAAAGTACGGTGAATGTCTTTTTCCCGGTGGAAATGGATCGTAACATTGCCCAAGTCTTGGTACAAAACCGTGTCAGTACCGCGGCCGCTAGTTTACCGGAAGAAGTGAACCGGCAGGGGGTGACAACTAATACCCAATCCCCCAGCGTTACCCTTGCCTACGGGATTTCCGCCAAACCAGACGAAAAGGGCAATTATCCCTACGATACGGTCTTTTTAAGTAACTTTGTCGATCGGGTCATCGATGCCGAGATTCGCCGGATCGAGGGAGTTGGTAGTACAACCATCATCGGGGAAAGGGAATACGCCCTGCGTTTTTGGCTTAATCCCGATGCTTTAGCCGCTAGGGGTGTATCGGCGGAACAAGTAGTACAGGCGATCCGAGAACAGAATATTCAGGTGGGTGCGGGGACAATTGGCGGTGATCCCAGTCCCGAAGAGCA
The DNA here is from genome assembly GCF_030067735.1 of Microcystis sp. M53598_WE2. Taxonomy (NCBI): domain Bacteria; kingdom Bacillati; phylum Cyanobacteriota; class Cyanophyceae; order Chroococcales; family Microcystaceae; genus Microcystis; species Microcystis sp. M53598_WE2. The sequence continues at coordinate 1,180 of NZ_JASJFE010000248.1, forward strand.
GCAATTCCAGATCGCCATTCGCGCCGTTGGTAGGGTGGCCACCGGGGAGGAAGCAGAAAATATCGTCGTCAAAGTCGGGGAAAATGGCGATTTAATCCGCATTAAAGACGTGGGACGCGCAGAAATCGGAGCCGAAAGCTACAGTACCGCCGCCTATTTCGACAAATCCCCCGCCGTCGTCTATATCGTCTATCAGTTGCCCGGTTCCAACGCTTGGAATACCGCCAAACTGGTGAAAGAAAAAATGGCGGAACTAGAACCAAGTTTCCCCCCGGGGTTAAATATCGCCATTACCCTCGATAATACCGCCTTTGTCGCCGCTTCCCTGGAAGAAGCCTTTAGCACTCTGGTGGAGGCGATTTTACTGGTTATTCTCGTCATTTTTATCTTCCTTCAGGATTGGCGCACCACGATCATTCCGGCGATCGCTATTCCCGTATCTTTGATCGGAACCATGGCCGTCGCCCTGGCTTTAGGCTATTCTCTCAATAACCTCTCCTTGTTTGCCGTCATTCTGGCCACCGGTTTAGTGGTGGACGACGGCATCGTGATCGTAGAAGCGGTATCAGAAAAATTACGGCAGGGAATGCGGCCATTTCAAGCTGCCCTCGATGCCATGGGCGAGTTAACCTCGGCGGTGATCGCTAGTTCTCTTGTACTGCTGGCAGTTTTTATCCCCGTCACCTTCTTCCCCGGTACGGTGGGGATCGTTTATCGACAATTTGCCGTCATCATCTCCGCTTCAATTATCATCTCCACCTTTAACGCCCTCAGTTTTTCCCCCACCATGTCGGCGATTATCATGAAACCGCCCCAAGGCACCCGCGGACCGTTGGGACTGTTTTTCGAGGGCTTTAATCGGGGTTTCAACGCAGTTAAAGAGGGCTATCGACGCTCGATCGAATTTCTGATCCGCATCCGTTTTTTAGTGTTACCCTTCTTTATCGCCGCCCTCTTTCTCACAGCTTGGAGTTATAGCACCACTCCCCAGGGTTTTATCCCCGAAGAAGACCAAGGTTATGCCTTCGTTTTGGTGCAAGCACCCCCCGGGGTTTCCCTGCGCTACACCGACCAGGTTATCCGTCAGATTAACGAAGAAATTCTCGACGGTATCGAAGAAATCGAACACTTTGTCGGTATGGCGGGCTTTAGTTTTGCTGGAAGTGGCAGCAACCAAGGGCTATTTTTTGTCAAGTTAAAAGAATGGTCGGAACGGCCTGGCGAAGATAAGTCGGTTTTCGGGGTTCTGCGGAAAATTAACCAACAATTAGCCACTAAAGTCCCAGATGCTCGCGCTTTCGCCGTTAATGCACCCCCCGTGGATGGATTAAGTTCTACCGGCGGTTTCGAGTTATTTATCCAAAACCGCGCTTCTTTCCCCATGGACGCTTTGATTGCCAACGCTAATAAAGTCATGGCCGAGGCCCGAACAAGACCGGAATTATCGGGAATTTTCACCCAATTTACCACCGACACGCCGATGCTGGAACTTTCCATCAATCGCAACCAGCTACAGGCGCAAAACGTCGATATGCAGGCCGTTTTCGGTACCCTGCAAACCTATCTCGGTTCCAACTTCGTCAACCAATTCGTCTTAGGCGATCGCTTGTATCGAGTCTTTGCCCAAGCAGAAGCGGATTATCGCTCTAATCCTGAAGATATTAACCGTCTTTACGTCCGTTCCCGTACCGGGGCCAATATTCCCCTATCGGGTTTGGTTAGCGTCAAACGCTTCACCTATCCACCGATTATCACTAACTTTAACCTCTATCCCTCGATTAACGTTCAGGGTAGTCCCGCCCCCGGTTTTAGTACGGGACAGGCGATCGCAGTGATGGAAGATGTTTGTCGGAAAGTCCTGCAGCCCGGTTTCGGTTACGCTTGGACGGGTACAGCTTTCCAAGAAAAAACTTCCGCCGGGGCTGCCCCAGTTATCTTCGGATTAGCCTTTATCGTGGTTTTCCTCGTCCTCGCGGCCCAGTACGAAAGCTACATTGACCCGATTATCATCATGATTACCGTTCCCCTAGCGATCCTAGGTGCCATGGGGGCCTTACTGTTGCGGGCGAATTTCCTACAAGTGGGTAGTCTGTTCCCGGCGGTGAATAATAATATCTATGCTCAGGTGGCTTTGGTCATGTTGATCGGTTTAGCGGCTAAAAATGCGATTTTAATCGTGGAATTCGCTAACCAGTCCCGTACTTTGGGTTTAAGTATTCCCGATGCGGCAGCCCGGGCCTCGACGGAACGCTTAAGACCGATTCTGATGACGGCTATTTCCGGTTTAGTCGGTTTCTTGCCCTTGGTTATCGCTTCCGGCGCCGGAGCGATGAGTCGTTGGTCTCTGGGAACTGCAATCCTAGGCGGTTATCTGATTTCCACGGTGTTGAGTTTATTTCTCGTCCCGGTGTTGTATGTGCTGATCAAACAGTTCGAGGCCCAATTCCTCTCCTCGAAACCCCCGAAAAGTGGCGGTTCTGGCGGCAAAAAAACCCCTTCTCTCGATGGGGAAAGAAATACATCAGAAACCCCCATAGAAGAAGGGGCCATTTCCTCTTTGAAAATCTCTCCTCAGTCCCCGAATGACTAGGGTGTTAGGAGACTTTTTCAGTGATAACTGATAACTGATAACTGATAACTGAAAATAATGAGTCTAGAATCTACTGCTAACGAGGCGATCGCTCATAATTTAGAGCAATTCCTGCTAGTTTTGACCATTTCCTTGAGTGTCGCCACTTTATCGAGAACCGTTGCCTTCCTCCGCAAAATTCCCTACACCCTGCTGTTAGTTATTGTCGGTATGGGTTTAGCTTTTTTAGATTTGCGTCTAGTTAATCTTTCCCCGGAATTAATTCTGGAAATTTTTCTGCCTCCCCTCCTTTTTGAAGCCGCTTGGAATATTCCTTGGGCTAAATTAAAGGAATATTGGGTTACTATCGTCCTTTTTGCCGTTATCGGGGTAATTATCTCCGTTTTGGGAGTCGCCTATCCCCTACATATCTTTGCTAATTTACCCCTATCGATCGCTTTTCTGTTGGGTGCTGCCCTAGCTGCCACCGATCCCGTCTCTGTGATTGCCCTATTTAAAGAATTGGGGGCCAGTAAAAAACTAACGATCCTGATGGAAGGGGAAAGTCTCTTTAATGATGGGGTCGCTGTGGTGGCTTTCGTCCTCTTGGTGGGTATTCCCTTGGGAGTCGATACCTTTTCCATACCCGTGACGATCGCTCGTTTCTGCACCTTTGTGGGGATTGGGATCGGTGTCGGTTGCGTGATCGGTTTCGGCATTTCCTACCTTACCCAACGCTTCGATCTGCCTTTTGTGGAACAGTCTCTCACCCTCGTTTCTGCATACGGAACCTATCTCGTCACGGAAAAATTGGGCGGATCCGGTGTGATTGGGGTGGTAATTGTCGGGATTATTCTCGGTAATCTCGGTTCGCGCATTGGTATGAGTCCCCGTACGCGCCTGGTAGTTAGCGAATTTTGGGAATTTATCGCCTTTTTTGTCAATTCCATCATCTTTTTACTGATCGGCGATCAAACCCGTTTTGAGAGTCTCGGCAGTCACTTAAGCGGGATTTTAATAGCGATCGCTGCTATGGTGGTTTCCCGTCTGTTCTCAATTTTTGGACTAGGGGGAATTAGTAACCTAATTACGGGCAATAAGATCAATTTTAAGGAAAGAACGGTGTTATGGTGGGGAGGATTGCGCGGTTCGGTTTCGATCGCCCTAGCGTTAAGTGTTCCCACGTCTATCCCCTACCGTCAAGAAATTATTGACGTGGTTTTTGGGGTGGTTTTATTTACTTTATTGGTGCAAGGATTATCTATACAATGGCTGTTAAATGCCCTCAATCTTATCGGTGATCAACCGATTCGGAGCGAATATTCGGCCTTAATTGCTCGTCAAATTGCTTTAACTAGGGTGTCTAATTATCTGCAACAACCAGAACGTTTTCCCGATATCGATCCCGAATTTTATCGCGACAAAAAAACTCTGGTGGAAGGACAATTAAAGTCCTTGGGCGATCAGTTGCAAAAATTACTACAGGAACACCCACAATTAAAAGATGTGGTGGCCGAACAATTTCAAGATACTTTACTCGATATAGAAGCTAATACCTACGCAGAATTAATTCGAGCCGGTCGTTTAAATGAAAATCTCGTTCCCCTTTTAGTGGAGGTAGAAGAAGAAAAAGAGATGGTTTAATGATCAAGTCATGGAAAATCAAAGAATTTTTGCTAAAAATTGCTGAGTTCGATCGGATTGAGGATTATTAAAAAATTCTGCTGGGGGGGCAATTTCCAAAATTAAACCCTGATCCATAAATACCACTCGATCGGCCACTTCTCGCGCAAATCCTACCTCGTGGGTGACACAAACCATGGTCATCCCCGATTTGGCTAAACTTTGCATCGTTTCCAAGACTTCTCGCACCATTTCTGGGTCTAAAGCTGAGGTGGGTTCATCGAATAACATCACCTTCGGCTGCATGGCCAAAGCGCGAACGATCGCCACCCGCTGCTGTTGTCCTCCCGATAACTGAGGGGGATATTTAAGCGCTTGTTCGAGAATACCGACTTTTTCGAGGAGTTTTCTCGCTATTTCCTCCGCTTGCGCTTTTTTCCAACCGCGCACCCAGATGGGACCGAGGGTGACATTATCTAATACCGTCAGATGGGGAAAGAGGTTAAATTGTTGAAAAACCATGCCGACTTCCTGACGGATTGCCTCGATATTTTTCAGGTTGTGAGACACAGTTATTCCGTCAATAATAATGCGGCCTTTTTGATAGGATTCTAACCCGTTAAAAGTGCGGATAAAGGTGGATTTTCCCGAACCGGACGGCCCCATAATCACGACAACTTCCTGTTTATTAACGGTGAGATTGACTCCCCGCAAAGCATGAAAGCGGTTATCATACCATTTTTCCACCGCTTCGGCAATTATAATCGGTTCACTGTTGTGAGATTCCATATTTTTGAGAGTTTATTGATTGTCTGTATCGGGAAACCACTGTTTCTCAAGAATTTGTGTCAGAGAGTAGGGGCAAATTATCGGTAAATTTTTTAATCCTGTCTTTTTTTCGGCAATTAAGCGGGCATTTTCATAGATATTGTCTAACTCTAGTTCTAGAAATTTGCTTAAATCGGTGGTGAGCTTATCTTCTAATTGTACTCGAAAAGTGATAATCTCTGCCGCCCAATGATTACTATTTATTTCTCTTTCTGTTGTCCAAAATTGATAGAGTAACAGCTGGATTATTATCGATAAAATTAAACTTTTAACAGCAGTTTTTTCGCTTCGTCCCCAAGCTGCCAACTCCTCGATTAAATGTTCGTAATCTAACTGATCTAACTGACGATTTTTTAATAACTCGATCGTCTCGCTTAACCAGCGATCGTACTCCCGTTCATAAAGCTGTTCTAAAGCAAGCATTGTCTTTGATCAAATGGGGACATTATTAAAAATAACCCATTCCTAGGAATGATAGCATAAAATATCCGAATAACGCTGGATTAGTGTAAATATTTTTTATTTAGTTTTAAACGCAGATATTTCCGCATAATTAACTGATTTTATCGAATTTATTCATATTTACACCGAATAACCACCTGAATTGATTGAGGCAATAATCCTGACTTTACCCGAAGAAGTTGATTAAATTAAAACTTCAATACATTTGAGTAGATGACTTAGTTTTTTGTCACCCTTTTCAGCTAAACTAAGTTTATGACTAAAAGCCTAGAAAACATTACCATTCACCAGTTTAGAGGACTGCGAGAGCTTGAGCTAAAGAATCTCGGACAGATTAACCTGCTTGTGGGAATTAATAATTCGGGAAAAACCAGCGTTCTCGAAGCGTTATCTATTTACTGTCATCCCTTAGATCTAAAAGTTTGGCTAAATACTGCTAGACAAAGAGAACAAGAGTACAGAGTTTCTCGGACTCCTTATCTAGATTCCCTACAGTGGTTATTTACCCACGATGCAATGATTGAGCAAGAAAAACTTAATCATGGGGTTATATCAATCACAGGAAATGGCTCCTTTAAAGTTCAGAAAATCGAGGCAATTTATGAAGAACTCGAAGGAATTATTTTAATTGACAGTCCCGAAGACAAGCTTCATATTAATCAGATAATTAGCGAAGAAAACGAAGATTTAATCGATAATAATGAAGATTTATG
>NZ_JASJFE010000394.1:0-1939 GCF_030067735.1 Microcystis sp. M53598_WE2
CCTGTTTTGCCCCCACAGGTGCAAGATTTTGAGAGAATCGTGGTTCAAAACCTTGGGTCTTCATCGGCCCGCGTCCTGTAGGGGCGAAGCATTCGGGCAATAACCTATCGCTGAAACCGTAGATTCTCTATCCGAATGCTTCGCCCGTACTTTTTCAGCAAATCCTAATCAGTTTTTAATAACCAGATTTAGTGTAATTTGGATAGTCAACAGCTTACCCACGACTATAAAATTAACATCCATCTTGCGGGGGTATTACCCTTGTTAATACCCCCTATTTTTGGTCTGGTATAGTGTTAAGCTTCTCCTGTGATTGATAAACCCTCTACCCAAACGTAGGGACAAACACCACTGGGAGTAATAACTGCTTCCGGTTCCAGATAAACAATCGATTTCAGCAGTGTTAAAATATCCCCAGCTACGGTAGCGGAATCGATGCTAATGCGCTCATTTTTGTTCACTAACCAACCGTCAAACGGCAAAGAGAAGGAACCTTGTAGAGAATTAACTCCCGCATGAAGTGCCTGTAAACTATCAATTAAAACCACATTTTCTGCTGTTTCCAAAGAATAGCTTTTTGGTTGATTAGCACTAGCAAAAACGTGATAAAAATGGGGACTAACCGTTACTTTTGAACCAATGTTACCGTTGCCAGTCGGTTCCGTATTCATCCGTTTAGCGGTAATCGTGCTATGGAGAAAATTACTCAAAATCCCCTCTTTAATTAATTCCACACGACGGGTGGGAGTGCCTTCACTATCAAAAGTTTCTGCGGCAACATTAGCCGGATGGAGGGAATCATCGCACAAATTTAAGGCAGTAGCAGCGATTTGTGTCCCTAGGGATTCAGGAGTAGAAAGACTCTGTTTATCAAGGACATTTTGGGCATTAAACAGATTAGAAAATGCTCCCATTAGACTCAAAAAGGCGCGGGGGGCAAAAACCACCAAATATTTACCCGTGGTAATCGGTTGATAGTCCAGATGGCTAACAGTTTTGCTAATCGCTTCCTCGATGCAACCATCGATATCTAATTTTTCCAGTCCCGGACTCACCCGAAAAGCACCAGCGCTGCGGGGTTTTTTGCCTTCCTGTTCGGTTTTGGTGTATAAATACACACTGGCATAACTACGCGCTTCCTGACGCATTGCCCCGTCGCTATTGAGATAAAAACGTCTGACCTGCTGTTGTCCCAAACCGTTATAGGGAACACTGGCAATAGCCGGATGGGCCGCTAGTAGGGATTTTTCGGCGGCTAATAACTTATCGACGAGAGTGGATACAGGTGCTTGATTAGACATTTCGCTGGCCACTTCTGTGGTGGGTGCGGTGGCAGCGGGACTAAAATCGGGGACATTTTCCTTAACACCAAAAAAGCTGGCTTCTTGGGCGGTTTTCAGGGCTAATTGCAGTCCCACCAGGTCCACATCGGTGGTCGAGGTGACACCGACTTGATTATCCCGATTCCAGACGCGAACGATAACGCTGGAACGATTGGAAGCTTGTACCTGTTTGGGTTCCCCTTGAAACACATCCACATCGGTTTCATCCACAGAGGAACCATAGATGTCGTATTTAGCAATTCCTAAAGCTTGGGCGCTAGAATTAGCGATTTGGGCGATATCTTCAACTTTTGGCATAGATTTTTTTTGGTGTTGGAGGATTTTTCAGTTATCAGTAAACAGTAATCAGTAATCAGTAATCAGTGAAAAGAAAGCTCAGAACTTGCCACTTAACAGTGTCCACTGAAAACTCAAATCTGATAACTGATAGCGGTCAGCCGTAAGCTGGATAAGTAGGGAGGCACAATTATTTGTAGGATGGGTTAGCGGTAGCGTAAACCATGCGGGCGTTGGGTTTCATGCTTCAACCCAACCTACGTTCATCTTATATTTAATTCCACCCACCCACTTAATTATCGATTGCCTAAACCAACAGA
>NZ_JASJFE010000185.1:0-2436 GCF_030067735.1 Microcystis sp. M53598_WE2
GGGCAGAATTTTAGGAGAATTGCGGGATTTAGATGTGTTAAAATCGGCTTTTGTCGGTCATTATCAGCCAATTTTACCCCCGAAAGAACAGGATTTACTGAAGAAAGTTTTACAAGTTCTCGAACACCGAAGGGAGAAGGCTTTTGCTAAGGTAGAAAAACTCTTAAAGTCCGATAAATTTCTCAATTTTAAGGCAGATTTTGCCAGTTGGTTGGATAATCCCACCTATCAACCGATGGGAAAATTAGATATTGCCACAGTTTTACCAGACTTATTATTACCGCAAGCGAGTCGCTTTTTACTCCATGAAGGCTGGTTAGTTGGGGTAAATTTAGAGGACTATAAAAGATTACGAGAGTTTTCTAGTCAAGAAATTGATGACTTATTGGAAAAAGAAGGATTATTACTGCACGATCTCCGTAAAGAAGCCAAGCGTTCCCGCTATAATATGGAGTTATTCACTCAGTTTTATGGCGACAAATATCAAGAGTACCTAGAAGATATTAAAAACCTTCAAGGTATTCTCGGAGAAATGCAGGATTGTTGTGTTCTCTCGGATTTTCTTAGCCAAATTTTCCCCAATTGTCTTGCCAAGGAAATGCCCACCTTACTAGAAATTTTCCAAAATATCCGTCACCAAAAATGGCAAGAATGGCAACCGCTACAAAAGAAATTCCTTGACGCTGACACCAGAAAAAGTCTGCACCAGACAATTTTACAGCCTATTTTTCGGCCAAATAGTGTAAAATTAGAAACTAATCCAGAATCCTGAGATTAGAACCGATGAATTTTTTTCAAAAGTTAAACCACGCCATTAGTCAAAACCAGACTCTACTTGTCCTCGGTTTAGATGCTAACCCCGAAATGATGCCCTCCACCCCGGGAGAATTAATTGTTAATTTAGAACAGTGGCTCAAGTTTATTATCGATGAAACCGCCCCTTTTGTCTGTGCCTACAAACCAACTTTAGGCTTTTATCAAGCTTTGGGATCAGCGGGATTAGAATTATTACAGCGAATTTTAACGGCAATTCCCCCTCATATCCCAGTAATTTTGGATGCTAAACACGGCGATATTAATACTAGCAGTGTTTTAGCCGAGACTATCTTTAAAACTTGGCAGGTGGACGCGGTTACTCTCAATCCCTACTCCGGACAGGATCACGTTGCTCCTTTTTTAGTTTACCCCGAGCATGGCGCTTTTATCCTCTGTCATACTTCCAATCAAGGCGCGATTAATCTGCAAGAATTTCCCAGTTGCGACAATCCTTTTTATCTGCAAGTTGTCAAAGAAGCTTGTACTTGGGGAACTCCCGAACAGGTGTTTTTAGAAGTGGGAACCACTCAACCGGAGATTTTGAAAAAGATTCGCAATTTTGCCCCCGAAAGATTGATTTTATTACGCAGTATTTGGGAAGAAAAAAGTAAATTCTCCGAGTTAATTACTGTGGGTTTAAATAGTCATGGCGAGGGTTTATTAATTCCTGTACCCCAAGACTTTTTATCTCAACCCGATTTGGGAACAAAAGTCAAGGATTTACGAGAGGAAGTCAACAAAATTCAACAAAATCACCAGCAAGAATCAAGCCAAGATGAGACTTGGACTGCTAACGTTTGTCTTTTAAAACAACATCCTCATCAGGATTTAATTCTACAATTATTTGATATTGGTTGCTTGCTGTTTGGCGATTATGTACAAGCATCGGGAGAAACTTTTTCCTATTATATCGATCTGAGAAAAATTATCTCTAATCCTAATATTTTTCAGCAGGTAATTGAAGCCTATGGAGAAATATTAAAAACCTTGACATTTGACCGCATTGCTGGTATCCCCTACGGTTCTTTACCCACAGCTACCGGTTTATCTTTATTATTAAATCATCCGATGATTTTCCCCCGCAAAGAAGTAAAAGCTCACGGCACAAGAAGAGTAATCGAAGGTAATTTTCAAGTGGGGGAAACGGTGGTAGTGGTGGACGATATTTTAATTTCTGGCAAAAGCGCGATCGAGGGGGCAGCAAAGATTAAATCGGCGGGATTATTAGTTAATGATATTGTGGTTTTTATCGACCATGGTGGCCCCGTTAAAGATAAACTTCGTAGCCATGGTTATCAAGCTTATTCGGTTTTAACCCTAGCAGAAATTACCGATACTCTCTACGAAGCGGGAAGACTGACAGAAGCAGAATATAGCTGTTTTTTAAATCGCTCCCATTGATATTTAGGGTTTGCGGCAAAAAGTTTTTCTTGGGGGCAGGGTGTGGGGTGTGGGGTGTGGGGTGTGGGGTTTTATCGATTTTCAGCTGGTCAACTACCTAATTTTCAGGGAAAAAGTCCCTGAATTTTCCCCCCGATCCCCGCAATGGCTGGCACTTTTTGAGGGGAAAAAAGTCCAAAAGTCTTATCCAACAAGGTTTTTAGATTTATTCAGCAGACC
>NZ_JASJFE010000739.1:0-2605 GCF_030067735.1 Microcystis sp. M53598_WE2
CTGAAATGGGGCGAAAGTCTGTGGACTCTGTGTAAGACAGTACATGGTTTTTTAACTGTGGTATGCGACGGTGGTGGAAGCAGAAACTTAAATCGTGAGGTTTAGGAATCGCCGCACTTTTAGGGCGGCGAGGATGTCAAAATTACCCCCGACTACTGATTGCGACTGAGGGAGTTAATTCGCTCGATTAGTTGGGCTAAGATTTCTTGTAATTGTCGGTCTTGATGCTGGGAAAGGTTGATTTTATCACAGCTATAAATAACGGTGGTGTGATCTTTGCCGCCAAATTCTTCGCCAATGCGCGGTAAGCTTAAATCCGTGTGTTGACGCATTAAATACATCCCAATCTGTCGGGCAAAACTAATTTCTCGTCGGCGGGAATTTCCTTTTAGATCGGCGATCGAGAGTTGAAACTTTTCCGCTACTACCGCCATAATAATCTCAGGAGAAGTGGCAATTTTGGCCATTGGTGGATTTAAAACTGGCGCGATATTTTCTACCGTCATCGGCAATCCGGAGATAGAAATATAAGTAGTAGCCCGGATTAATGCCCCCTCTAATTCGCGAATATTAGAAGTATAATTAACGGCAATATATTCGATAACTTCTCTTGGGAGACGCAGATTTTCGTACTCGGCCTTTTTTTGTAAAATTGCCATGCGAGTTTCGATATCTGGTGCTTGGATATCGGCCACTAATCCCATAGAAAAGCGAGAAATTAAACGATCCTGTAAACTGGGAATCTGTTTGGGCAAGCGATCGGAGGCTAAAACCACCTGTTTTCCCGCTTCGTGCAGGGTATTAAAGGTATGAAAAAATTCTTCTTGAGTGTATTCTTTTCCTTCAATAAATTGCAGATCATCCACTAATAATATGTCAGCATGACGATAATGATTACGAAAACTTTCCATACTATCTTGACGGATAGCGGTGATTAAATCATTCGTAAATTGTTCCGTCGATACATAAAAAACCCTAGATTGGGGATATAATTCTAGACGATAATGACCGATCGCTTGCATTAAATGGGTTTTACCTAACCCCACCCCACCACAGAGAAAAAGCGGGTTAAATTCGCGTCCAGGTAATTCCGCCACCGCTAAAGCGGCCGCGTGGGCCATGCGATTAGTTGGACCGACAACAAAACGGGAAAAATTATATTTAGGGTTAAGTTGATTGGTGGGAGATAATTCTGATTCTAAGCTAGTGTTGGGCTGGAAAATAGCGATCAAATCGCCCTGTTGTGCCGTTAATTGAATCTCGACGGGATAACCGACGATATCCTCCACTACTTCAGCAATTGTTGACAGATAATTTTTCTGAAGATGGTTAAGAATAAAAGGATTGGCAGCCTGAATTACTAAGCGATCGTTTTGCCATTCTTTAACCGTCGCCGTTTGAAACCAAGTCTCGAAAGCGGGACGGGTTAATAGTAATTTTAGACGCTCTAGGAGATTATGCCAAAGTTGTTGGGCGCTGCTGTCCACGGTTAATTTTGATTAAGTGGGTGGGTGTAATTAAATATAAGATGAACGTAGGTTGGGTTGAAGCATGAAACCCAACGCCTATCCACGGTTAATTTTGATTAACAAAGTTGCTCTAGTGCTGCTGCGGGGAAACCTTATCAGTTTAGCGAGATTTTGCCGCTCAAGATAAAATGATTTTCAGAGGTAAACAATTAATCCTTATACAGATGACACAAGTTTTAACAATCACCCAATTAGGAAATCCAATTCTACAGCAAAAAGCAGCAGCGATCGATAATCTTCTCGATGCTGACTGTCAAAATTTGATCGATTCCCTGATTACCACCGTGCAAGCTGCCCACGGGGTGGGAATCGCCGCGCCCCAAGTTGCTCGGTCTCTGCGTCTGTTTATCGTTGCTTCTCACCCCAATCCTCGTTATCCCGACGCTCCGATGATGCCACCCACTGCCGTGATTAATCCTCGCATTTTGCGGGTCAGCGAGGAAATGGTCAAGGGTTGGGAAGGTTGCCTCAGTGTCCCCAATTTACGCGGTTTTGTCCCCCGTCATCAGTGGATCGAGGTGGCATATTGCGATCGCAATGGTGGCGAAATCCGTCAAGTTTTCAGGGATTTTGTCGCGCGCATCTTTCAACACGAATACGATCATCTGGAAGGAATCCTCTTTCTTGATCGCCTTGCTTCTCCGGCGGATTTATACTCGGAGGAAGAATACCAAAAAATCAGTAATATTGCTGAATATAAGCGATAAAATCGCAAAATCTCTCTACATCTTCAAAATAAGTTAAATAGCTTAACGGGACTATCTTTATCTGGCGACAAAATTTTTGTTGGTAAATCTAAATTTTTTGTTAAAATGATAACGATTATCATTCTAGGAAACCTGCCCTAACAAACAAATGAACTACTTGACAAAATAAATTAATTATGCAGTAGAACTCTGCCCTCAATTAACTAGGGAGATACTCAAGACTTTTTCGGTGACTAGGAAAATCAATTTTTCCAGGTTTCCCCACGGAGATAACCCCAAAGACGAGGGAATAACCGAATAGCTTTCATTCATTAGTTGTCGTCTAGATGTCCAGAAAAATAAATACTCTAGCAAAGGGTATTTATTGAC
>NZ_JASJFE010000186.1:0-3097 GCF_030067735.1 Microcystis sp. M53598_WE2
ACTGTTTAAGTAGCTGGTTATAATTAAATTAAAAATGGATTTTAGCTTCGATCCTCCCTTAATCCCCCCTTAATCCTAGGCTTGATTCATAGTAGGGTTGATTCATGAATCAACCCTACCCTTAATCCCCCCTTGATAAGGGGGGTGTCTGACAACTTTTAACACCTACCTACTTACTGTTCACTGATTACTGATAACTGATAACTGATAACTGATATGGATAGTGCGAATTTAGGCAATAATCTCAAAAAGAAACCGAGTAGTCCTCGATCGCTATTGGGGACAATTATGACCGTCCTATCGGGTTTATGTTTAGCCGTCACCGTGATTCCCCTTTTTGCCGTCCTAGGCTTCGTTTTTGTGCAAGGGGTGGGTCGTTTAAACGCTAATCTCTTTACTAAATTACCGCCACCGCCGGGGTTAGGAGGAGGAGGCATCGCTAACGCCATTTTAGGCACAATTATCGTCGTTGCCCTAGCCACAGCGATCGCAGTTCCCATTGGCGTTTTAGCGGCGGTTTATCTCTCGGAATTTAGCGGTGATAACAAACTTGCCCAGGGTGTGCGCTTCGCTACCAACGTTTTAGCGGGTGTCCCTTCGATTATTGTCGGGGTTTTCGCCTACGGTTTGCTAGTTGCTCCGTTATTTGGCGAAGGAACAGCCCTTTTAGGCTTTTCTGCTCTTGCCGGTTCGATCGGTTTAGCGGTGTTAATGTTACCTACTATTATTAGAACCACCGATGAGGCTTTAAAAATCGTTCCCCAAGACATCCGCTGGGCGGCCATGGGTTTAGGGGCCTATAACTACCAAACCGTCCTAAAAATCGTCCTTCCTGCTGCTGTTCCCGCTATTTTAACCGGTGTGACTTTAGCAATTGCTAGGGCTGCTGGAGAAACGGCCTCTTTAATTTTTACGGCATTATTCTCTAACTTTTGGCCCCGGGGTGTCTTTGAACCGATTGCCACCCTTTCGGTCTTAGTTTTCAACTTTGCTACTGCCCCTTTTGCCCCCCAACAGCAATTAGCTTGGGCAGGTGCTTTAATTCTGGTGCTTTTGGTGTTGGTAACTAACATTTTATCCCGTTTAGCCACGCGCCAGAAAACCTATTAAGTCAAGGAAAAAGAACGTAGGTTGGGTTGAAGCATGAAACCCAACGCCCGCATGGGTTACGCTATCGCTAACCCATCCTACAAATAATTGTGCCTCCCTACTTAAGTCAAGGAAAAAGTAAAAAGGGATATTTAAGTAAAAATCTACCTATCTTTCCAATTCCTCAATTATCCAAATTCAAGGTCAATAATTTATGCTAACTAATCGCACTACCCAATCAACTGCAACCGTTTTAAAGGTTGATAAGGCTAATATTTACTATGGAAATTATCGAGCAGTACGAGACGTTTCGATCAATATTCCCAAAAATAAAGTCACCGCTTTTATCGGACCCTCTGGCTGTGGAAAAAGTACCATTCTCAGGTGTTTTAATCGTCTCAATGATTTAATTCACGGTTTTCGTATTGACGGCAAAGTTTTTTATCATAACCAAGATATTTACTCTCAAGAGGTGGATCCAGTCGAAGTAAGAAAATACATCGGTATGGTGTTCCAGCGCCCTAATCCTTTTCCCAAATCCATTTATGATAATGTGGTTTACGGAGCGCGCTTAAATGGTTATAAAGGCGATTTGGATGAATTAGTAGAAACTTCCCTGCGTCGGGCTGCTCTCTGGGAAGAAGTAAAAGATAAACTGAAAGAAAGCGGTTTTTCCCTATCGGGGGGACAACAACAAAGATTATGTATTGCTCGTGCTATTGCCGCTCAACCAGAAGTATTATTAATGGATGAACCCTGTTCGGCACTGGATCCGATTTCAACTTTAAAAGTTGAGGAGTTAATGCACGAGTTAAAAGAACGTTACACGATTATTATTGTTACTCACAATATGCAACAAGCTACTAGAGTAGCAGATTTAACGGCTTTTTATAACGCTGAACCCACCGATAAAGGTGGCAAAATTGGTTATCTAGTCGAGTTTGATCATACGGACAAAATCTTTAGTGATCCTCAAGAACAAGCAACTAAAGATTATGTTAGTGGACGTTTTGGCTAAATCCAGTTATCCGTTATCAGTTATCAGCTTTTTTCTTCCCTCTCCTCCTCTCCCTTTTCCCTTTTCCCCAACACCTATTCCTTTGAAAATTATGTATAGTACCGATGTTGTTACCGATGCGGTTTTGAGAACCAAAAATTTAAATGTTTACTATGGTTCTAATCTCGCTGTTCGTGATGTTAACCTTGATATTCCTGAGAAAAAAGCGGTCGCTTTTATCGGTCCCTCTGGCTGCGGGAAAAGTACGGTTTTACGCTGTTTTAATCGCATGAATGATCTGGTTAAAAGTGCCAAAATTGAGGGAAAAGTTACCTTTCGCGGTCAAGATATTTATGGTAATTCCGTTAATCCTATCGGGTTACGCAGTCGTATTGGTATGGTTTTTCAGAAACCGAATCCTTTCCCTAAATCTATCTATGAAAATATCGCTTTTGGGGCGCGCTTAAATGGTTACATCGGCGATATGGATCAATTAGTGGAAGAATCTTTAAAAAAAGCCGTTCTCTGGGATGATGTTAAAGATAAACTCAAAGAAAGTGGTTTAGCTTTATCGGGAGGACAACAACAAAGGTTATGTATTGCTCGCGCTATTGCGGTTAAACCGGAAGTTGTTTTAATGGATGAACCCTGTGCGGCACTCGATCCAATTTCTACCCTAAAAATTGAGGAATTAATTCACGAATTGAAAACCCAATATACTATAGTTATTGTCACTCATAATATGCAACAAGCGTCGCGGGTTTCTGATTTAACGGCTTTTTATAATGCTGAACCGACCCCAAAAGGCGGTAAAGTAGGTTATTTAGTGGAATATGATCGCACCGAGGTTATCTTTCAAAATCCCGCTCAAGAGTCCACTAGAGATTATGTTAGCGGTCGTTTTGGTTAATTACTTTAGTCTTTTTGAGATAAATTATCGGAATGAGTTAATCAACTTGTTCTGATTTTTTCTGGTTATTATCTAATAAAACTACATTATTGAGCGTTTTG
>NZ_JASJFE010000416.1:0-1102 GCF_030067735.1 Microcystis sp. M53598_WE2
ACGCATGGTGCTGCAAGATTTCGAGCAGCTATTTCCTAGATATGCGTGGAAAGATCAGTCCTTCAAAATAAGTTATGCTTTTAAAAATACTACTTTTATTATTGAAAGACATAAAGAAAGTTCCGATGGATATTATAAATTAACATTCACCTATTCAGAAAATTTTAAACAGCTTTATAATAGAATCATTAGACAGATAAGACGATTGGATAGAGATGACAGCTTAAAGCCTCAGGAAATAAACTCAAAGGCTATTGAATATATCACAAATACTCTTTCTTCTTCTGACTTGTTTAAAGATCGAGAAGGATTTATACCCGCAGAAATCTTCTTTATTCCAGCTAGTCGCACTCTGTTTGTTAAATACTTTACCAATAATATTTTTACCTTTTTAGCTAATAATTTTGATCTTGATCCTCTCATTATCAACTTTGGCTCTAATTATGAAACCGCTCAACGTCTATACAGAATAATTAATGAATTCCAAGATCAAGAAAATGATCAAAGAAGACTTTATGATCAAATTAAATTAATTACCGAAAAAATTCTATCGGGTAGCTATGGAAGAGAAAAAGATCAAGATTGGCTTTATCATGCCGATGGGAGAAAGATTAACTTAATTGATGCTTCAAGCGGACAACAAGAAGCCTTACCAATGTTATTAATTCTCTTAGTTTTCCCCTTTTTTGCCACTCACGAATCTAATCAATTCTTTATTGAGGAACCCGAAACCCATCTTTTTCCCTCCGCTCAAAGAGATATGGTAGAACTATTTACCTTACTTTATGCTAATAAAAATTGTCGTTTCTTTCTCACTACCCATAGTCCCTACATTCTCACAGCTTTGAATAATAAAATCATGGCGGCTAACGTTGAGCCTGTCAAAGCGGAAAAATCTTTAGGTTATAAAAATACTATTCAATTTCAAGATGTGTCAGCCTACACAATTAGCAATGGACAAACTCAAAGTATCTTAGATACAGAGGTGAACTTGATTGGTATCAATAACCTCGATGCTGTCTCCGATGAACTTAGTCAAGAGTTTGAAGAAATCTTAGAAAGAAAGGCTCAACAATAATGAATATTAGTCACTGTTCTGAAT
>NZ_JASJFE010000380.1:0-1301 GCF_030067735.1 Microcystis sp. M53598_WE2
AGCAAGTTTACAATTAGAACAGGAGCGTCTTAAAGCTGAGCGTTTAGCTGAATATATCCGTTCTCTGGGAATTAATCCCGAGACTTTATGAATATTGAAAGGAGCAGAAATTATGACCTTTATACCAGCTATTGATCCAGATATTGAATACCCCGATAGTGACGGTAAACCCATGGCCGATAATACCGAACAATACGAATGGATCGTGAAGATTAAAGAAAACCTTGAGATTCTCTTTGCTAATTCTCCTAACGTTTTTATTGCGGGGGATTTGCTCTGGTATCCCGTCCAAGATAAAAAAATTACCGGACCAGTTGCTCCCGATGTTATGGTAGTATTTGGTCGTCCGAAAGGAAGAAGGGGTTCCTATAAACAATGGCAAGAAGATAACATCGCTCCTCAAGTGGTCTTTGAAATTCTCTCCCCTTCTAATAGTTTAGAAGAAATGGAGCGAAAACTCCTCTTTTATCAACGTTATGGAGTGGAAGAATACTATCTCTATGATCCGGATTCTCATAATTTTCAAGGATGGTTGAGACAGGAAGGACTATTAAGTTCTATACCTGAGATTAAGGGATGGGTTAGTCCTCGGTTAAATATCCGATTTGAATTGAGAGAAGATGAGTTAGAAATTTATAGTTTAGATGGTCAGAAATTTTTGACTTCTATCGAATTATCTCAAAGGTTAGAACAAGAGCGTCTTAAAGCTGAACAAGCAAGTTTACAATTAGAACAAGAGCGTCTTAAAGCTGAACGTTTAGCTGAATATATCCGTTATCTGGGAATTGATCCCGATACTTTATAATGACATAATTGATCGGTTGTGGTGAATACTAATTAACTGGTAAACTGCCTAAGTTATCGTCATTGAACCTAGCCTAGGGCTATACTTAACTATGTAATCAGTAAAAAACAAATCTATGAAAGCTTGGGCAAAATCTTTAGAAAAACCAGCAGTGGAATTTTCTGAAACGCAATTAACCTTATTATCGGGGAAAATTCCTGACGGATTGCGGGGTAGTCTCTATCGCAATGGTCCGGGGAGATTAGAAAGAGGTAAGCAGAAAGTTGGTCATTGGTTTGACGGAGATGGGGCAGTTTTAGCTGTACATTTTCATGATAAGGGAGTCAGTGCCACCTATCGTTATGTCCAGACTGCCGGTTATCAGCAAGAAAGTGCCGCTAATCAATATTTATTTCCTAATTATGGCATGAATGCCCCCGGCTTCTTTTGGAATAATTGGGGAAAAGAGGTAAAAAATGCCGCTAATACCTCGGTGTTAGCTTTACCCGATAAATTA
>NZ_JASJFE010000283.1:0-3721 GCF_030067735.1 Microcystis sp. M53598_WE2
CGAGATCAATTGATTGAATTAAGTCCCGAAGATAAAGAGATTTTTACTGAAAATGCCGCCCAATTAATCAGGGAATTAGAAAATCTTGATCGCTGGATTACTGCGGCTATTAAAACTATCCCCCCTTCCCAAAGGCAATTAGTCACCACTCATGACGCTTTTCAGTATTATGCTCATGCCTACGGGTTAAAAGTTGCAGGAACTTTAATTGGCATTAGTACCGAAGAACAACCTAGCGCCCAAACGGTGAAAAATTTAGCCGATGCTATTAAAAATCTTCAGGTTCCTGCTATCTTTGCCGAGACGACTATTAATCCCACTTTAATTACCACTGTAGCCGAAGAAGCGGGGGTAAAATTAGCACCACAACAATTATATTCTGATTCGATCGGCGCGGTGGGTACTAGAGGGGATAGTTATGTAAAAATGCTCAGGGAAAATACTCGATCGATCGTGGAATCTTTAGGGGGAAAAGTACCCGAATAAAAATAAATAATTGGGGGAAGTGGGGAAGTGGGGTAGTGGGGAATTTGGGTGATGGGGGTGCGTTACTCTAGGATAACACCCCCACGGGGTTTATTTGCCAAATCCTTTACCGCGATTGACAGCAGGTAAAATGAGACAACTGTTAATCTGTTCTTTTAGGGTTTCATGATCGAGATTTTGACCGATAAGAACTAGCTGATTTTTGGGAGTACCTTTCCATTCGTCGTCTTCGAGAGTAAAACGTTTGCCACTGAGGTGAAAAATATGACGTTTAGGACTTTCATCAAACCAGAGAATACCCTTAGCGCGGAAAACGCTTTCTGGTAACTGATTATCGAGGAAATATTGGAACTTCCGAATCGAAAAAGGTTGGTCACTAGCAAAGGAAATAGAAGTAAATCCATCCACCTCTAAATGATTGGAATGGTCGTGATGATCATGATCGTGATCGTGGTCGTGATCATGATCGCAATGGTCGTGATCGTGGTCGTGGTGATCATGGTCGTGGTGTTCTTCCTCTGTGTCGAAATATTTATCCGATTCAAATAGTCCGACGCTGAGAATTAAGGGTAAAGGGACCTGACTTTTGCTAGTACGAATAATTCTCGCTCCTTCCTTCATGTCCCGGATTCTTATTTCTAAAGAATCCACATCCGCTTCATCCACTAGATCGGTTTTATTGAGAACAATAATATCACCGTAGGTGATTTGACTTAAGGCCGCTTGCGAGTTGAATAAATCGAGACTGAAATTGGCACAATCCACCATGGTGACAATGGAATCTAAACGGGTCATTTCGCGTAATTCCGTCCCTAAAAAGGTTAAGGCTACCGGTAAAGGATCGGCTAATCCTGTGGTTTCTACGACTAAATAATCGATTTTTTCGGGACGTTCGAGAATTTTATAAACCGCTTGAATTAAATCCTCGTTAATCGTGCAGCAAATACAGCCATTATTTAATTCTACCATGCTGTCATCACTGCTGATAATCAGTTCGTTATCGATACCGATTTCACCAAATTCATTGACAAGAACAGCAGTTTTTAATCCCTGTTGATTGCTGAGAATATGATTGAGTAGAGTAGTCTTACCACTACCAAGGAACCCAGTAATAATTGTTACCGGTAGCCCTTTTTTTGGCACTGACATCGTGTTAATAGCTTGTGATTCGACGGTTTGCATAATGATTTGGGGGTGAGTATTCTGTCACTAAAAAGCGATTTTTCGGGATGAGATGGCTAGTTTTTCTTGATCAAACAGTCTCCACTCGATCGCCGACTATTTTTATTGTAGATATTTTTGGACCACATCCCATCCTGTTAGGGTAACAAAAAGAAAACCCAGAAACAATAAAAGATTAGTGCCGATGTGGAGAGACCGCGCTAGAGGTGGACGAGTTGTAATGTTCAGGCCGCTAATTGCCGAAACAAAAACCAGAAAAACCACCGATAAACCCGCTATCAGGTGGGAAGAGTGGCCTAAACTGCCATAATGACCGATTGTTCCCACTAATCCGATTCCCAGCAGAATTAAGACCAAAGCAACCATGATCAGGCCGCTGAGGAGATGAAAGGATCTTAACCATTTCGGTCGAGATTGGCCCGCGAGTCGTCGATAACCCATGTTTACCCCCGAAACCGCTAGTAAAAAATAGGCAAAGAGGGTAAATCCCATCGACCAAGCGGCAATTTTCCATAACCAGAGAAAGGAAGGGAGATTCATAGGGGTGGGATTATTATTAGCAAGGAAAGGGACGACCGATCGTGTTAATTTAAGTTTACCGGACAAAAATCAGCAAGTTAGGGCTAATATGTCTCATCTCACCATCGACACGGAAAATAATCAGCGTCAACCCTTTGAGTTACCCGGGGCTAAACCCCATTATAACCCCGATCGACCCGGACAAGTTAATCATATTTTTCTCGATTTAATTATTGATATTCCCCGACAAAGTTTTCAGGGCAGCTGTCAGATTACCCTCACCCCCATTCGTCAGGGAATTAGCAGTTTAACTCTGGACGCGGTGGATTTAAATATTAATTCTGTGTTCATTGAAGGTATCAGTCAACCCTTTGACTATGATCGTTCTCTTCTGACCATTCATCTGCTACAACCCACTACCGATAAACCGATTATCCTGACGATTAACTATCAAGTTAACCAACCACAACGGGGATTATATTTTATCGGACCCGACGAATATTATCCCGACAAACCGATGCAAGTTTGGACCCAGGGAGAAGATGAAGATTCTCGCTTTTGGTTTCCCTGTTTTGATTACCCCGGCCAATTAACTACCTCCGAAATTCGGGTTAAAATTCCCCAACCGTATATCGCTATTTCTAACGGGGAATTAATCTCGGTGGCAACCGTTGGTGAGGACAGAATTTATCACTGGTCACAAAAGCAAATTCATCCTACCTATTTAATGACTCTTGCGGTGGGAGATTTTGCCGAATTATGCGACTCATGGAATGGTGTTCCTGTCACTTATTATGTGGAAAAAGGACGGGAAGAAGAGGGACAAAGAAGTATGGGTAAAACTCCCCGCATGATCGAGTTTTTTAGCCAAAAGTTTGGTTATCCCTATCCCTATCCTAAATACGCGCAAGTTTGTGTAGATGATTTTATCTTTGGTGGGATGGAAAATACTTCCACCACAATTTTAACCGATCGCTGTTTAATTGATCAAAGAGCCAGCATTGATCATACTTGGACAGAAAGCTTAGTTGCCCATGAATTAGCTCATCAATGGTTCGGTGATTTAGTGGTAATTAAACACTGGTCTCACGCTTGGATTAAAGAGGGAATGGCCTCCTATTCTGAGGTTTTATGGACAGAATCGGAATACGGAAAAGCAGCTGCTAGTTATTATTTATTAGGGGAAGCAAGAAGTTATTTAGAAGAAGATACTTCCCGCTATCGTCGTCCGATTGTTACTCATGTTTATCGAGAAGCGATCGAACTTTATGATCGTCATCTCTACGAAAAAGGTGCTTGTGTTTATCACATGATCCGCTCTATTTTAGGGGAAGATTTATTCGGAAAAGCGATTCAGACTTTTGTGCGAGATAATGCCCATAAAACCGTGGAAACTGTGGACTTATTACGGGCGATCGAAAAAGCGACCGGCTACAATTTATTATTCCTCTTTGATCAGTACGTTTATCGCGGTGGTCATCCCGATTATAAGGTGGCCTACAGTTGGGACAATCAGAATAATTTAGCCCAATTA
>NZ_JASJFE010000152.1:0-11309 GCF_030067735.1 Microcystis sp. M53598_WE2
TCTCATCAAATTAGTCCCCCCATAGAACCCCCTTGAGCCATCTTGCACACTTTTCTCTTTTTGTCAAATTTTATGTTAAGAAAGATGTGACTAATGGATAGCTTATCAAGCAGGGGGGAGCCATCTTCAATTTAAATATAACCAGCTAAGTGAACTACTCTCAACAGAGTTGAGAGCTTCCTATTTCACGGGGGATTGCCTCAAGACGGACTTACGCCCAACTTTTGGTCTTACATCCCCTCTATAGGCAGTATCGCTAGTTCCTAACGACAATATCCGTAAGGCTTCATTTTTGATGTTTATCGCCGCATTTATATCACGATCATGGGTTGTTTTGCAATGCTCACAAGTCCATGTTCTAACATCAAGTGGTAAACTCGCTACTTGATTTAGACAGACATTACAAGTTTTAGAACTAGGGAAAAACCTATCAACTTCGATATAAGTTTTTCCTTCCCATTCTGCCTTGTATTTAAGCATTGTACAAAACATTCCCCAACCACAATCACTAATAGCCTTAGCTAAATTATGATTGCGTACCATGCCTTTAACATTGAGATTTTCTACCGCAATAACTTGGTTTTCGTTAACTATCTTACGGGATAGCTTGTGGAGAAAATCCTCACGACATCTTGAGATTTTAGAGTGAACTTTAGCTACTTTACGTCTAGCTTTTTGACGGTTGTTACTTCCCTTCTTTTTACGGGATAACTTTTGTTGTTTACGCTTTAAATTACGTTGATGTTTAGCTAAATGTCTAGGATTCTCATACTTACTACCATTGCTGGTAATGGCAAAATGAGTAAGTCCTAAATCAATTCCTATGCCTTTGCCATCCTTTGATGTCTCAGGCAACTCCAATTCGTCATCAACTAAAATAGAAGCGTAGTATTTACCGTCTGGAGTTTTTGAGATAGTAACGGTTTTAATTGTTCCTTCAAATTCCCGATGACGCACACAATAAACTAATCCAACTTTACCCGGTAATTTGAGGTAGTCACCTTCAAACTTGACATTAGCTGGATAGCTAATTGATTGCCTACCATGTTTGGACTTGAATCTTGGTAATCTAGCCCGTTTTTCAAAGAAATTTTGATAAGCTTGCGATAAGTTCAAAGCAACAACCTGTAAGCACTGAGAATAAGCATCTGTCAACCACTCATATTCTTTTTTGAGACTAGGCAATAGTCCCTGAATATAGTTTCGTGTTAGCCCTTTTCCTGTGGTTTTATAGGTTTCTTGGCATAAATTCAAGGAATAGTTCCAAAACCAGCGACAACAGCCGAAGCCTTTAGCTAAGGCTATTTCTTGCTCGGTATTGGGTTTTATTGTGAATTTATATGCTTTGTACATGGCTGTTATCAAGAATCTATATTTATGATAACACAACTTTATAGAATTGTCTATATGCTGGTCAGCATTCATCCCATCGCTAAAAGCGAGGGACTTCTGCTGACACTAAGTTAAATCAACTTCTGAAAGACAAAAAGGGCAAAAAATCAGAGTTTTAGCAATAAAATAACTATTTTTTGACCAAAAAAGTCATTTATTGGCTTTTATTGCCTTTTATCTCCCGGCATCCCTGTTTTAACCCCCATGAATCCCAACTGGGCGATCGAGATGAATTTTTTGGACTGCTTATTGGATAGAATAGGAAGTTAGGCCATCTAATCAAATCTGTATCCTTAAGGCTATGACAATTATTTCTCGATCGATCCCCCAATCACCCACTAAATCATCGTCTATCGGCGGCTGGCGCGGTTTGATCGAAGAATATCGCCAATTTCTGCCCGTAAGCAGTAAAACCCCTGTAATTACCCTCCTAGAAGGCAATACACCCCTGATCCCCGCCCCCTATCTCTCAGCACAAATCGGGCGCGATGTCAAGGTTTTTGTCAAATATGATGGTTTAAATCCCACCGGCAGCTTTAAAGACCGGGGCATGACCATGGCCATCTCGAAAGCTAAGGAAGAAGGGGCAAAAGCGGTGATTTGTGCCAGTACTGGGAACACCTCGGCGGCGGCGGCAGCCTATGCAAGACGGGCCGGGATGCGGGCTTTTGTGATTATCCCCGATGGTTATGTGGCCTTAGGAAAATTAGCCCAAGCTTTATTGTACGGAGCCGAAGTCATCGCTATTAATGGCAACTTTGATGATGCCCTCAAGATTGTCCGCCAACTATCAGAAAATTATCCCGTAACTTTAGTCAATTCCGTCAATCCCTACCGTTTAGAGGGTCAAAAAACTGCTGCTTTCGAGATTGTCGATGTCTTGGGTAATGCCCCCGACTGGTTATGTATTCCCGTGGGTAATGCGGGCAATATTAGCGCCTATTGGATGGGATTCTGTCAGTATCACCAGATAGGCAAATGTGACCGACTGCCCAAGATGATGGGTTTTCAAGCTGCCGGGGCTGCCCCTTTTATCTCCAAACAACCGGTTGACCATCCCGAAACCCTAGCCACGGCTATCCGTATCGGCAACCCCGCTAACTGGGAAAAAGCCTGGGCCGCTAGTCACGCTAGTCAAGGGCAATTTCACGCAGTCAGCGATGAGGAAATATTGGCAGCCTATCGGATTTTAGGGGGCCAAGAGGGGGTTTTCTGTGAACCAGCCAGCGCCGCTTCTGTGGCAGGATTATTAAAAGTGCATCAACAGGTTCCCGATGGGGCTACCGTAGTGTGTGTTTTAACGGGAAATGGCTTAAAAGACCCAGATTCGGCGGTAAAACACAGCAATAACCAACTAAAATCCGGGATTGCTCCCGAATTAACCCAAGTGGCTCAAATTATGGGCTTCTAAGCCAACGTTAATTCGGGTTAAGCAGTGCTTCTATAAAACTCCCTTAGAACTGGGAATTATACCGGCGCGACGGGGATCGATCGCTATGGCCATACTCATCGCCCGGGCAAAAGCTTTAAAAGTAGCCTCAATAATATGATGGGAATTAATCCCGTCTAATTGACGAATATGTAGGGTCATTTGACTGTGATTGACCAAAGCAACGAAAAATTCCCGCACTAGCTGAGTATCGTAGGTTCCCACTCTTTGGGTGGGAATTTCTAGACCATAACTGAGGTGGGGACGACCGGAAAAATCGAGGGCAACCTGCACTAAAGCTTCATCGAGAGGGGCGACAAAATGCCCGAAACGGACGATCCCTTTTTTGTCCCCCAAAGCTTGCAGTAAAGCTTGTCCGAGGGTGATTCCCACGTCTTCATTGGTGTGATGGTCATCAATTTCTAGATCTCCAGTGGCACGCACATCGAGATCGATCGCAGCGTGGGAGGCGATTTGCTGCAACATATGATCGAGAAAGGGAATTCCTGTCTGGGCGCGACAATTGCCGCTACCATCAAGATCGATCGTCACCTGTACATCGGTTTCTTTGGTAGTACGACTAACGGAGGCGCGACGGCAAGGTGAGACAAAAGAATCGGGGATCTGGGAAGTGGAAATCATTTGCAGCAGTTATCTTAATGGTGAGATACGAAGTTTTCCTTTTCAGGAGACAGGAGACAGGAGACAGAAGACAAGAAACAACTATCCTACCCATAAAACCTAAGATTATGTCAAATTTATCCGAGCTTTTAGATATTTTGACCCGATAGCAGCTCGATAACTTACTTGTGCGGGGGGTCTAGAAAAGAACGTAGGTTGGGTTGAAGCATGAAACCCAACGCCCGCATGGGTTACGCTACCGCTAACCCATC
This sequence comes from Microcystis sp. M53598_WE2, assembly GCF_030067735.1. Taxonomy (NCBI): domain Bacteria; kingdom Bacillati; phylum Cyanobacteriota; class Cyanophyceae; order Chroococcales; family Microcystaceae; genus Microcystis; species Microcystis sp. M53598_WE2. The sequence continues at coordinate 3,715 of NZ_JASJFE010000152.1, forward strand.
CTACAAATAATTGTGTCTCCCTACTTAGCTTAACAAATTAGGTTTTAGATTCGGCCCTTGTAATCAGTAAACTTAAAACTCACATCTGATTACTGATAACTGATCACTGATAACTGAAAAGGCCTAACTTTCTGGTTCAGTTTTAGCTTCCGCCGGTGGACCGGGGGGCAAAGCTTCCTCGCTGACAGGTTGAGGATTTTGGCTAGTGGGGGGACTAGCGGGGGAACCCTCCGGCTGATTGAGAGCGGGGGTTTGGGGAGGAGCTTCTGGGGCTTTTTGCTCGATTATCGCTTCTTTGGGCGGTTCTTGCTGGTTTTGGACTGGATTTGGTCCTGTGGTTTCGGGCGGCTTGACGTTATCCGGTTGGGGACTAACGGCGGGTTGTGGCGGTTGATTAGGACGAAGCGGGGTTTCAATTGCCGGCGTTACGGGGGGGGAGTTACGGGTATTGAGGTTACTACCCTCCGGTTTTGGGGGATTAGCGATCGCACCTCGGCACACTTCCGGGTTAGGGGCAAAACTGACTCGCACCTGATAGATTCTCGACTCACCACTGGGATTATTAAAACGAGTTGATCTCACTTCCCCAGCCGCCTGTTGATTGAAAATCGGGAAGCCAGCACTTTTAATTAACTGGGGTTCACTGCTGAGGCGGCCTTGAGCATCCACCGTTACCCCATAAACCGCCGTCCCCGCCAATTGACGGGAACAAGCCGTAGCGGGATAATTACCGGTCAAATTGACGGTAGTTATGCCTCCGCTGCCCTGATTGGGCTGATTTAGTTCATTTAAGGCGTTAGGATTACTTTTTTGGACTCTGGCCAGCCAATCCACCTGATTTCTCATCGCATCCTCGTTACTGGTATTACTTTTATCCGCCTCCAGGGAGCGCAAACGTTCCCGCATTTCCCACATTAATTGTTGACGACGCTGTTCATCTAGGGGCGATTGACCATTCGGCTCCGGTGTGCGGGCTAGGGAATTGTTTAATTGTTCCTGCGCCTGTTGCGATGCACTAAGGGGCGAATTTCGCAATCTATCTAAAGTTAGATTATCTTGGTAGGGATCGAAGTAAGGCCGCACCTGCTGGTTATTAGTCTCCCTAGGCAGATTATTATTGTCCGGCAGGGTGGGAACAGCAGGAGGACTGGGTAAACTGGGGGTAGAAGTGGGAAAATTGCGAGGAATCGGTAATCTACCCAGGGAGGGGATAGATGCCACGGGAGGAGAATAGATATTGACGGAGGGTAAAGAGGAGAGGGGAGGTAAAGCGGGTAAGGAAGGTAAGGGAGGAAGGGAAGAAACCGAGGGTAAAGGAGGTAAGGTGCTGTTATGGATGCCATCCATGGGGGGGAGAGGAGGCAAAGAGGAAGAGGACGAATTGGGGTTAGGCAGTTCCGGTAAGCTGGACAGGGAGGAGTCGAGACTGGGAAGACGTGACTGCTCTAGAGGGTTTAATTCAATCAGATTGACGTTGCGTAAATCCTTTTTTGGCTCCTGCGCTGGATTATTGAGGAAATTAGGTAAGATAATCGCTAAAATTAGGACGTGAATACCAAGAGAAGCGGCGAACGAGAGATTATTAGAGTTAATTAGTTTATTTTCTTCGGTTTCTAGACCAAAATAGGAGGATGTCATAATGCTAGTTAATTGAGCAGAGCCTTGAGGGGAAAAGTTAACTCTATTTTAATCGTCAGGGCGATTTTTTTTCTTGAGGGCGGGGAATTAATTGGTGTCAGTACCCCACCACCCCACACCCCACACCCCACACCCTGCCACCACCGAAAAACTTTTTCAGCCAACCCTACTTATGCGGTGAGCGGGCCACAGCTTTTAATTTGGGATACAATTCCGAAGGGTCTAACAAAGGGATAAACTCATCGATTGCCGGTTTAAAATTAGCCGGAAAATTCTCCCTAGTTCCAGGACCGTTAGGCGATTTAGGCACTGATTCTAATTCAGGGAATTTGGGCGTTTCCGGGGTTAACTGCGAGAATAATTCCTCCACATTACTCATACCTTTGCGAGGATCATTAAAAAGAGAAGTTTCTAAGTTGAGTAAAGAATCTTTACTCGTAGCTACTGTGCCATTATTATCGGTTTTTCCCGCTTCTGGCTCTGGACAGGGCTGCTCAAGGGTGGGAGAAGGTATATTGATCTGTTCCCGTTTAGGGATAACTGCTGGTTTTTTGCCATCTAACTGGGAATCTAGCAAGTTTTTACAAACCAAGCGCTCGAATTCCCCCGTAAAATGAAAGGTAGGATGGCCGCGACGGTGCCAAATTTTGAGGATTTCCTCCACCGAAATGACTTTGTAACGTCCCTGATAGAGTGCCTCTAAAATCGCCATGCGAATCCAATTTAGCGAATAGATGGGCAACCAGCGCTCGATTAATTCTTGCGCTTTATATCCTCTCATTTCAAATCGATATTGGTTGAGTATAGTCGCTATCTGCATGAGGTTGATCTCTGGGCTAATCTCTGCCATAGAATTTACAAAAACAGTGAGCGCAATCGTTACGGCTACTAGGCACTCTATATATTAAGATTCTATTCAGGTTTTTCCTAGTGGTTTTTCCCTATTCTCCCCACACTTAACCCATTCGGCACATCTTCGCTCAAGGTCAGTTGACTCCCTACGTTCGGGTTCGCTTTCGGTGGCAATTTTTCCCCCGCTAACTCCTGCGCAGTTTAACGGCAGTCCTCTGGCGACCTTAAGATAGTTTTTGTTTTTCCCTTGACTATGGTGGCCAAGCATACACCTCTTTGTTACCACAACTTGGGTAATTTGTCAATAAAAAAGCAAAATTTCCTCAATAAACCCAGAGGAGATAGAACTATAGCACTACCCTGACAGCCCAGAACCTTGCCGTTGACTGAATACCCGATCGAGTTTTTCTGAGTCTCCAGAAATTTTTTGTTAAAATTTGCAACATAACTTAACAATGTGTTACACTTCTTAACATAAGCATACAAAAGGAGCCTCCCCATGACTGCCCGCGGCTACACCACCGAAGAACAAGGAAGACTGAATAATTTTGCTGTTGAACCGAAAATGTACGTTGATAGTTCTAGCAGTCTCGGTTTTACCAAAAACGCTGAAAAATTGAATGGCAGACTGGCCATGATTGGCTTTGTCTCTCTTTTAGCCATTGAATTGTTAACCGGTAAAGGAATTATTGCTTGGATTACCAGTCTCTAAGAATTAACAATCCCGTCGCGCTGTTCGGGGAGTTCAGTCCCCGTCCATACGGGGTGGTTTAGATACCATAAATGCCCTCAAAAACAGCTTTAGCAGGACCTGTCATGTAAACCCGGTTATCGGTTTGAGACCAGTGAATCTGAAGACAACCACCGGGGAGTTCCACGGTACAACGGCGATCGCATTTGCCCGTCAACAGGGCTGCCACCACCACAGCACAAGCACCAGTGCCGCAAGCGAGAGTAATTCCCGCTCCTCTTTCCCAGACACGCATCTTCATATAATCCGGTGCGATTACCTCCACGAACTCCACATTAGTCCGTTGGGGAAAAACTGGATGATGCTCAAATTTTGGCCCGATAGTTTCTAGGGGAATAGAGGTCAGATCATCGACAAAAGTGACACAGTGGGGATTACCCATACTAACGCAAGTAACTAACCAATCTTTGCCCTCCACCTCTAGGGGAACCGCGAGGACTTTTTCTGACCCCTTGACCAAAGTGGTGGGGATTTCACTGCCTAGGAGTTGCGGCGGTCCCATATCGACCGTTACCTGTTCATTGGCTTCTAAACGGGGAATTATCGTTCCTGCTAGAGTATGAATGCGATAGGTGCGGCCAATGGTGTTGTTAGCCTCTAAACGGGCGATAAATTGGGCTAGACAGCGAATACCGTTACCACACATTTCCGGTTCCGAACCATCAGAGTTGAAAATTCTCATGGTGTAGTCGGTTTCCGCTTGGCCGGGAAGCGCAAAAATCACGCCATCGGCACCGATGCCAAAATGTCGATCGCACATAGCCACGGCCATTTCCGCTGTGATCAGGGGTTCGGGACTGTGACGGTTATCTATCAAAATAAAATCATTGCCCAGGCCTTGATATTTGGTAAAGGGGATTTTCATGGTCAATAAAAGCTGCTCAACAGGAATAATAGAGGATGAACACCTCATCGATAAACTCATTATGTCTCAATTCGATCCTGGTCTGCCGAGTATTAAACAAGTACAGAGCTATATTCAAGAGAAACGGGAAGTAGAAATTAAGTTAAGCACCGATGATCTCCTCGTTGGTCGCATCCTTTGGCAAGATGTTAACTGTCTATACCTAGTCGATCACTACGATAAACCCACTTTAATTTGGCAACAGTCTCTGGTTTATTTAAGACCCAAAGCCTAGGGGGAAATTGGCGATATTTGGCTGTGGGATGCGTCCCGGACGCATCAAAAATTCAGTAGCAAGCAGATAGCTTTTGAGCAAATGTAAGGTCAGTTGGGGTTAAGGAGATTTGGCCATGAATTTTAGCAAATAATCAGGTGGGATGGCGAGGATAGCATCAGAATTTGAGTTGATCGAAAATTTGGGTCAAATTGCCAAATAAAGAAAGTCAGAGAGTCCAGCCGAGCGATCGCCATTCAACTTCAGATATAGATTGCCGCTCAGAGGAAAAAGAATAAGCAGATTGTCTGCTAACAATTTGGGACACTGCTGTACATAACCTGTTATACTCTTGGCAAAACGACTCCACCGCGATTGTTATGCTGGAAAATCAGGTCAGGGCAGATGCCGCCTCTAAGGAGCAGATACCTACTCTAGAATTATCGATCGTCATGCCCTGTCTCAACGAGGCGGAAACCCTGGCCACCTGTATCGGCAAAGCACGAGATTATCTGGAACGACACAAAATTGCGGGAGAGGTGCTAATCGCCGATAATGGCAGTAGCGATGGTTCCCAAGAAATTGCCACTAATTCAGGGGCGCGGGTGGTTCCTATCCCGGAAAGGGGTTATGGTAGCGCCCTGCGGGGGGGTATCGCCGCCGCCAAAGGTCAATACATTATTATGGGGGATGCCGATGATAGCTATGACTTTACCAATCTCTCGCCTTTCCTAGAAAAATTGCGACAGGGTTATGATTTGGTGATGGGCAATCGTTTTCAGGGGGGAATTAAACCCGGGGCGATGCCGGTATTGCATAAGTATCTGGGCAATCCTGTCTTGACTTGGTTAGGACGGTTATTTTTTGGCAGCCCCTGTGGTGATTTTCACTGTGGATTGCGCGGGTTTAGTAAACGGGCGATCGAACAATTGAACCTACGCACCACTGGCATGGAATTCGCCAGCGAGATGGTGGTGAAAGCATCCCTCTACGGCCTGAGAATTACCGAAGTACCAACCACTTTATCCCCTGACGGTCGCAGTCGTCCCCCCCACCTAAAAACTTGGCGCGATGGCTGGCGACATCTCCGATTTCTCTTAATGTATAGTCCTCGCTGGTTGTTTCTCTATCCCGGACTGGCTTTAATGTTTCTGGGATTTGTGGCGACGATTTGGTTTATGACCCAACCCAGAGTTCATACCCTTCTCTATTCAGCCACAGCTTTGATTATTGGCTTTCAAATCGTCAGTTTTGCCATCTTCACAAAAGCTTTTGCTATCAGCGAGGGTTTATTACCGGAAGACCGCAAGTTAAGACGATTTTTCCGTTATCTTAATTTGGAGGTGGGTTTGATCATCGGAGGAGGTTTAATCTTGTTGGGAATCGGAGGATCGATATATGCTTTTCAAACTTGGGAAGCGAGGCAATTCGGTACTTTAGACCCTGCTGTAACCATGCGTCTCGTGATTCCTTCAGTGACCTGTCTCGCTTTGGGAATACAGGTGATTTTTTCCAGTTTCTTTTTAAGTGTATTGCAACTAAAGAGAGGATAGATAGTTTCTCAGATACATGAGGTTCGTTCTGGCATCTGAAATACCTGATTAGTAAGGATTATTCCGTGCTTCACCTTGACCAGAAAGGCTGTAAGAGAAAGCAATTTGTCCTCAACCGGAGAAAACCACTCCTATTCAGCCTAATCAATGCTGTCCAACTCCATTAAAACTATCAACAACTATCTCCATAAGTCTGGCATTGAGGTTATTTCAAGGTTAGTAATTTACTAAAAATCCTCTTGTGATATAATCGGCACGACAAAGCAATTATTAAGCTAACCTTTAATCCAGGTAGTAATTATGACTATTAACAAAAAATTGTTGAGGAGATTTCTACATGATTATCCCTTTCAGCCCGCAACTGCTGTCTGGAGAGCGACAGAAATAGATCATGTGATAGCCTATCCCTTTCCCGAGGGATTTGGTCTCGATCTCGGTTGTGGTGACGGACAACTGACCCAAATCATTTTAGAATCTGTCGGGACAAGAAGCATGGTCGGTATAGATATAGACCCTCAAGAAGCGGCTTTAGCCGAAAAATCAGGAATTTACGAACGAATTCACATTACTCCCGCCGATCAAATTCCCGAAAAAGATTCCTGTTTTGATTGGGTATTTTCCAACTCAGTTTTAGAACATATACCTAATCTAGATGATGTGATTGCGGAAGTGTCTAGACTATTAAGGCCTGGTGGTCAATTTTTGTTAACCGTGCCAGGAGATAAATTTCACCAATGTTTGGGCGGCCCTGTGTTACCGTGGGTTTCTCTGGAAGAATATAGACGGGAAGTGGACGAGCGCTTTGCCTGCCTGCGATATTGGAGTGTAAAAGATTGGGAAAATCATCTTCTTCCTCATGGTCTTCAAATTGAACGGGCTACAGAATATCAGACCGCCAGCGAAGTAAGAAGATGGGAAACAATCGCCCGTTATACGTCAGGTATCATTTACGGATTGATGAAACGCAGTAAACAGCCGATCGAAATTCAGCGCTCTTTGGGAGTTAGAAAAGCGAGTGCTAAAATGCCTTGGTTTTTAGCCCGTATTCTCGCTAACTTGTTGAGCTTTAATCTAGATAAACCTGATTCTAGAAAGGTGGAATTAATGGGAGGATTGATGATTTTGGCTCGGAAGATCTAAAAGAATATGGGCGAACGGATTACCGCACTATCCATTCAGTTGCGGTGATCGATTCACTTCACGTTTAGCTATTACATACCGCTTATAACCTCCTCTGTGCTATTTCCGCCCGCTTTTCCTTCCCTCGATCATGTCGGAGTACAAAATCAATAACTTATCTTTAAATCAATGACATGGAAAATTATCGATATAGTGGCTTTGATTATCTTCGAGGAATTGCCTGTGTGTTAGTCGTTCTGTGGCATTCTGGAGGATTAGACTTTTTACTATCTTTCGAGTTTATAAGAGAACTTACCCGTGTTTTTTATTATAACTTTTGTCTATTGTCGGTTCCCATTTTCTTTCAAATTTCTCTATTTTTGACCTATAGTAAAGGTGCCAGCTTTCAATATATCAAGAATAGAAAAGTTCCGCAGTTATTAAAAATATATTTTTTTTGGACGATTCTCGGAGCGATTGCGATATATATTCTGGGTGGCAGGATAAATTTCCCCTTTTCCCGAGGACTTGTCGGATCGATCATGTGGTTATTGCGAGGTGGAA
>NZ_JASJFE010000923.1:0-2380 GCF_030067735.1 Microcystis sp. M53598_WE2
ATTGAGCCAATTATGTTTTTTATCTGGGATGATATGCTCGAAGCAAACATTACTAAATTTGTTACTCTGTAAATAAGACAATTTAACTTCTCGCAACTCATGAACATGAAAAGGATTAGCATAGAAAATTTTATTTCCAGTTGCTATCCTGTCTTTAACTAAAAACAGGATAGCAATACCAGTCATTGCAGCAGTACCAAAAATTGTATGTTTTTCACAGATAAAAATCCCATCTTTCCCTGATATTTTCCTGACATTACCACCTAAATCTATAAAATAAGCGCAAGTAAATTCTTCTTCAATACATTTTCTAAACCCATCAAAAGAACGAGCATCTAAAAAGGAAGAATTACAGATAAACGCTATTATACCATCTTTATTTAATCGATCAGAAGCCCAACGAATAAAGCGAGTGTACAGATCATAGACGACAATTTGATTCTGTGCTGTCCCTTCTTTGATGTAAGTATCTTTAATTCTTTTATCTATTCCTGGGTATTTACGATTTGCATTATTGTCATTAGCATTTTGCTGCTTGGCATTATAAGGAGGATTACCAATAATTACAGAAATATTGCGGTCATTTTGATGTTGAATCCGTTGGGTATTCTCCACCGACATGGCAAACAAATCCATCTGCTTGAGATGAAAAGCAGCATGGTCCAGGGTATCCACAAAACAGATATGCTCAAACTCCTCATACTCACCCATCTTCTGCTTATAGGTGAACTCAATATTCAAATTCGCAATATAATAAGGCAGAATTGCCACCTCATTACAGTGCATCTCATGCTTATACTTGTACCGTAACTTATCCTTCGGTAAATACTCAATTAACTCCGTCACAAAAGTTCCTGTCCCCGTCGCCGGATCTAAAATTTCTACTCCTGGATCCGCCAACAACTTACCAAAATGCTTGTGAACCAAATAATCGACACTTTCAATCATAAAACGGACAATTTCATTGGGTGTATAGACAATTCCCAACCGGTCCGCCGCTTTCGGATTGTATGCTTTATAAAAATTCTCATAAATCGCCTTGAGAAACTTCTGCTTCTCGTGGTGGTTATAAATATTCGCCGCCGTCCGCCGAATTACCGCATAATAACGTTCAATTGTCCCTAAAGTATTGCGCTTGGTATTACCAGTAAAGAAAGTTTCAATCACTCCCTGTAATTCCCTAGCGATATTATTTTCCCGGTGAAACTGGGACTCATTAAAAATATTGATAAAAATATCCTCTGTCAGGATGTGTTGAATAATCATCTCCCGCACATCTTCCAGGCTAATTTCTGGATTGATTGACTTGCGACAAATCTCTAAAAATTTGTCCCGCGCTGTCACAAAATTCCGATTCGTCTCCGATTGCAACGCAATTAAACCCCGCAACGCTTCTAAAATTGTTGGTAAATCTTCCTTAAAACTATCAATCGCCTCTCGAAAATCCTCAACCTCCGGACGTACATAATTAATAAAAGCATTAATAATCCCATCCAAAGCCTCATCATCGCGCATCGAGACGCGCAGTCTTTCCTCTCCTCCTTGAATTAAAACCGCCGTCTGGGAGTCTTCAAATAAAATATTGTCATTAGGGTAGCCTTTCGCTAACTTTTTCTCAATTTCTTCATCTAAATTATCGTATTGATCCTTACTTTCCCAATATCCCCAATCTAACCGTAAAGCATCCTTTACCGTCCCGTCAGGATAGACAACTTTTCCCGACTTAGTGCGATAATCCAACTCCGGAATTAACAAAAAATCCCGCGCCTTGCAATAGTCATTTAATAAATTCTGAAAAGCGACTCTAATCGAAGTTTCCTTGCGACTTCCGCCATATTGGACAATCTTCTCAACTTCCGCCTGATACTGGCTGATTAATAATCTAGACATGGGCTTAGAGGAGGTAAATAAGTAGTTATAATCAAAGAGAAGATAGATTTTGGACTCTGATCCCCCCTGCCCCCCTTGATAAGGGGGGTGCCGATAGGCGGGGGGATCTGACAATTTTTATTTCGATGTTTTTCACTGGTGCTGGCGTGCCATCACTTCCCGCAAGATATGGTCAATTCCTGTTTCATATCCCTTTCCTTGAGCTTTTAACCATTGTAATTGATCTTGACCTAGTTGAATAGCTAATTACTGCTTTGATGGCGAAAAAGATACTGTTTTTTGAGTAAAAAACTCATCATACTAAATCCCTTGAGTATAGGCTACTTATGAAGATAGGCAAAAGGCACTCATGCAAAAGGCAAAAGGGGGGATAAATAATCAGTCTTTAATAACCGCATTTAGAATTATCAGTGACTCTTAAATTAGTACAAAAATATGAACAATCGCGTGTAAGCATCTCACAGTTAACCTAATGCGCGGGGGGTTTGGG